>NZ_WHJF01000183.1:0-6165 GCF_011682185.1 Massilia genomosp. 1 | reverse complement strand
GCTGCTCTGGGGTAGAATTCATGTCGGGCAAGGTGTGTTCGTGCTGATAGGGTAGGTTTTTAGATAACTCCCATTCTATCAATCACTTACGGCATTCTTGCCCCTTTTTGTGCAAAATTCAGGCTAGAGGGAACACCCCGCCGCCCACCTCTTCGTTACCATCCAAAAGGCGCAACCGCCAGCCGCCGCCGAGTTCCACCAAACGCGGGAGAATTTCATAGCTGCATTGCATCAAAACTCTTCTTCTGGATCATTGATGCGCTGCTGTCCTCGGGCTTCCAGTTGTTCACGAAGCTGCTGGTCGGTTAGTGTCTGCCGCTTTGGCTTTGCGTCCTTGGCTTTGATCTTGAACGCGAAGTCAGTGATGGCGCGGCCGGTTTTGACCGGTTTGTAGCTCACCGTCAGATCGCTGTGCTTGTTGATCTGATCAACGGCCACCTCGATCACCTTGCGGATGAAGTTGGTTGTCAGCTTGTATTCGTCTGGCGCAATCTGTAGCGTTTCACGCAGCCATGCCAGATTGAGCATACGGTTGCCTATCTCCCTGTGCTGTGCCAGTAGCTCGTATATGCGCACCGCGTAGGCGCTCGTCATGTTGCCGACTTTTTCTAACTGATACGACGTAAACTCTGTCTCCAGGCGCGTGAGGTACTTGATGACCTCTGGCGTAAACACGATCTGGACGTGTCCTGCACCGTCGATATACGCTTTCTCACTGATCCAGCGCGTTTCCCTGACCCTCGCTTTTTTCGTGGCTGGGTCAGTATCGTGGATCGTTACGCTGCGGTTGTAGAGGCTATTCATTGCCTCCTTAAGCTGGCCGTAAACGTTGCTCTTGTCCACACTGGGGAACTGCTTGACGAAGCTTTCAGCCGTGATGGTGATGGGCAGATCAGGGAATAGCCCCTTCTGCTCCTCACGGCACCGGCAGATCGCGTACAAGATGATGCGCTGCTCGTTCATGCCCAAGCGGTAGCTGGCTTCGATCAAGCGGTTTGACTTTACGACAAATTCGGCCTTATTCATTGAACTATTCTCCATTGCCTATAAGGGAATAGTAAGGCACATTAATACCCATAGTCAAGAGTGGTAATAATTGACCGTAAAAAAGTAATAGTTAACCGTAAAAAGGTAATAGTTCAAAAAAGTAGCCTTACAGCCTGTAAGGCTACTTCAACGCTAAAAGGACTTAAAAGCTACTCCCAACGCTATCGCGTGTAGGTCGTACTGCTTTAGGCCCCCTGAGGGGGCAGGAAAAGGCCCCCGCGAAACGCGACGGCCAACAGCCGGATTCGCAGACCTTCGGCGGGATACGCCCTGCCCTTCGGGCACGCCTACCGGCGCGGGGGCTACCGCCTCACCCCGGCAAGCCGGGGCTTCGGGCACCTGCGACCCGTGAGCGCCTGCCGAAACCCCGCGCCCTCTCGGGACGCGGCGGCAGGCTCTGGTGTGGTCCTATGAGTTCTGCTAGGTTTGTTTCTTAGGGGAAAATATCTCAATTGTGGCGGTCGGGGTGACGGCCAGCAGTCACGCGGCTGCTGTGGTCAGAGTGTGTGCAAGCTGTGGGCAGGGCGTGGGCAACGGGTTTACCGTTGTCCATTCCTGTCCACAGCTTGTGCACACGGCCCGAAGGGCTGTCCACAGCCAATGGACCACCATGGGGCAAGGGGCAAAGCCCCATGCTTTTGGCTGCGAAGCAGCGAACTACTTTGCGTTAGCAAAGTATAGTGAGTACACTTTTTTTGCTCACCCGCTAACGCTGCTCCGAAAGGCCTCCTATGTCCGCACACTTCGCCATCCTGCGCACAGCCAAACTCAAGTCATTCGGTAACGTCGGCGGATCGCTTTCGCACACCTACCGGACACGCGAAACGACAAACGCAGACCCACAGCGAGCCGACTTAAATGAGCATAGCCACAGCAGTCCAGGCGAGGTGATGCAGGCTCTGCGTGATCGCCTACCCGAGAAGTATCGCAAGGACGCTGTGATCGGGCTGGAGTACTTCGTCGGCGCTTCTCCGCAGTGGTTCCAGGACAAGACACGGCAACAGCAGGATGACTACTTTCGCCAGTCCATCAATTGGCTGGAGAAGCGTCATGGCAAGGAAAACGTCGTTGGGTGGTCAATCCATCGAGACGAGAGCAGCCCTCACCTGGTGGCCTACGTGGTACCCATGAGCGATAGGGGAACTCTGAACGCCAAGCAATGGACGGGCGGCGCCGCGGCTTTGTCCAAGATGCAAACCGAATTCGCCAAGACCGTAGGAAGTCGAAACGATCTTGAACGGGGCATCGAGGGTAGCAAGGCACATCACCAGAGCATCAAGAGCTTCTACGCGCAGATCGAGAAGCCGGCCCAGCACGTGACCATCAGCCCCCAAACCGTTGAACCTAAGATTTTGAAGAAGGGTTTTCTGTCCAACGAGTATGAAACGCCTGAGACGGTTGCACAGCGAGTGACGGCAGAAGTGCGGAAAGCATACGCCCCAGCCGTTGAAAAGGCGAAGCTAGCCGCCTCAGAGGCCCGTAGAGCCGATGAAATGACCTTGACCGCTAAAACCCTTGCGCGAGAGAAAAAAGAGCTCACAGAGCGTTTAAATGGCTTGGAGAGGCATCTTGCGCCAGTGATGGAATTGGCAAAACTGGCAAAGCATGAGTTTGCGCAGCTCGTGCTACAGACGCAAGAACGGGTCAACGCCATCAAGGTGGAGCATGAAAAGGCAGCGGAGAAAGAGCGAGTACGCCAGGAGCAGCAGCGCCGGATTGATGACCTGGTGCGTGTCGAACGGAAAACCGCAGGAGCGGCTCACGCCTTTGCAACTCACGCTTTAGAGGCCATCCGAAAAGCTGGTGGAAATGCCTCGAAAGTGGAGTGGCCCGAAGTTGAGAAGGTAGCAATCTACGAATCAATCACGCAACATCGCCAAGATCCAAAAAAAGTTCTCTCGGCCATTGTCAAACATTCGCCAGGAATGGTTGATCAAGCACGCCAGGACAAGGCACGGGCATTCATTTCAACGCTTGTAGGAAAGGAAATAGCACCCCTCAAGGTAAGCAAGGAGCGCGAAGGACCGTCGCTAGGCTAGCGTATTCGGACATTTTCCGGGTCCGGCATCGAGTAACTTGTCGATCTTTTGTCGATATTTTGTCGATTTTGAGATATCGACAAAATATCGACAAAAGATCGACAAAATATTGACAGAACATCGACAAACTGAAGTCTGAGGACTAGGGCAAGAATTCTAGTGCAGGATAGGCTGATGCCGGTTTTTGTCCGGACAAAAAGGTGGGTACTAGACAGCGGTAGTGTCACACTAGGCTTCCACATTCAGCGAATGTCCGCCATGCGTCGGGAAGCGGTCATTGAGGAATGGTGCCGCCGCTGTCGCCCAGCGTGCTATTTTTCGCGGTTTCCCTTTTCTCCGTCAATAGGTTTTTGCTTTTTGATAATGGTTTTTTCTACATTATCCCCACATTCGCGAAGATAAGTTTTCCTGGAAATGGTTAAAAAATACGTTGATATTCCATTGTCTTGAGACATTACTGGAGCGTCAATCATCTTCGCCATTGGAATAACCAAATTGCACACTTTTATAACGCGGAGTGATAATATATAGAAGAGAGGGTCCTTTGGTAATTGAGAGGTAAGATAATTCTCGTGCCCCTTTGATCCCGGTATCACGATTTCACAACCTATTAATTTGGGATCGCAGATTTCTATTTTCTCACCAGTAGCATTTAAGGTACGCATCTGAAAATCTACCCGCTGCGGCATAGCGTGAGCTTCTTGTGCAAATGCGTAACTACTTGTTACGGCGACTAGCAAGGGCAATAATCGTTCGAGCATCTTCTTCACTAGCTAAAGTCCTTTCAGCAACATTTTTGGCGGAATGATTTTTTCTTGAATACGGCATCAACGGAACCGGACCCTCCATAGGTTCGAGAGGTGCATTCGCATTTTCTTCTCCGTTCATTGTAGATGTTCCTTCGTGTGTCCAAGAATAATGTATACCAAACGCATCGCTTAGAAATCCATGGCCAATCTCATGCGCAGCTACTGCGCCATACTCAGCATCGTTCTGCAGAGGAGTGCGATAGAGATTGCCAGAAAGAACAGGATGTGGATTTCGTGAGCGACGGCTTTTGTCCCCCAATATTTTGAGACCTGGGTTAGCTAGTGTCAGCGGCATACCATCGGAAGACATTTTTCCAGTGACTTTCATTTGATACTCGACCCCATTGAGCATTACTGATCTGCTCCAATGTTTTTCCAGTCCCGCATTGGTCAATTCTACATATTTCTTGAATTCTTCTGGGGTGACCTTGCTAGTCAATCCAAGCGCCCTACTTCCAATATTCGGCACTGCATAATCCATTAATATTTCTAGATGGATTTCCTTGTTTTCCTCGTCGATAAAGGCAGATGCATAGTCAACAGGGAACATCGTGCCTTTTATTACATCATTATCGCTCGTTTTGAGGATGGGGTGCGGCGGTGCGCTCATGCCTCCACCGATAAACACATTTCCCGAGCCATCGGTTATGACGGCACTGCACGCGATCGTATCACTGACTCTGGCAGCGGGCTGACCGTTGATGTACACCGTTCCGCTTCCGCTTGCAATCCTATAAGGACCGGATGAGTGGCGCGAGCAGATCGCCGCGTCAATGTTTGCGCGGGCTGCCCCCTTGCCATTAATAAAAACGTTCGTCGAGCAAGGTGCGACAATGTTTCCGCATACCTCTGCACCACCGGTCATGCCGCTGATCGCAGTTCCGATTGCGGCGCCAGCGGCGGCCCCGGCACCGACCAAGGCCAAAGCGGCCAGTCCACCGGTACCGATGACAGCGACAGCAACCAGGGCGATTGCGGCGCCCACAAGCAAGCCTTTAAGCAGGCTGCTTACAACTGGCGCATGGCCGATTGGATCAAGAGCGCGTGCTGCTTTTGGCATGTCTAGCGCTCCTGTACGAGATGGGCCCGCACGTCGGCAATGCTGGTAAATGGCAATGCTGGTGAACTGGTGACCAATAGCGCTGCCATGTGCAGACAATCGTGCAGGCGTGGCGCAGACGAATCTGCCCGTACGTCGAGTACATACGATTTGCGCCCCGGCTTGTCGTCAGTCGGATCCAGCAGACGGGCGTGCAGCGGCGAACCGCTTGCACTAAAAAATGCCCAGGCATCCTGCTGGACTTCCCTCGGGTCAATTTTGCGACACGCCTCATTCATGTCGACAAAGGCGTGCAGCGTTCGGCGGCGTTCCGACAAAACAAAGATGGTGGACAAGGCCTCAGCTGACGTGGCGAGGTCCGCCGGCTGCGCCAGTTTGCGGCGCAGCCGTGTGCTCTCGAGAATGCCATCAAAAGTTGCGTTCCAGCTCGCGCTAAATGGCGCAAGACAGGTCGCTGCGATCAGCATGGCCTGAACCGTACCACCATGTGCGCCCTCCACCAGCGTCATCACCTGACGCTGGTACATGTAGTGGTCACCGCTGGGCCAGCTGTACGCAAGTTCCCAAGCTGGAGCGTCATCAAGTCTGCGTTCTTTAGAAAGGCTGAGCGTGAATCGTGGCAGGGCGTTCGACATCTCTTGAGTCATGCGTTTGCTAAAGGCGATCAAGGTCTCGCCATCGAGCACCTCGGCGTGCGAAACGACTACGCTGAAATCGCTCGGCCCGCTGTCATTGAGCGTGAACATGTGCATGGACTTGTCCTTGAGTTGCGTCGGCATCTCAAAGGTGGCGTGATTGGCATGGTATCGGGTTGCTGATTGTTGTTGCATGATTATTGCGTTTAATAAACGCGGCCTATTTTCTGAAATGGGTGTTGTGAATCGTTACGAGTTACTAGATTCTCGCGAAACGTTCGAAATACTGCTGCTCATATTTGAGTTACAGCAAACAGTTGTTGCATTTTTGTTAGCACTTCGGATTGTATCAGCCGCCGTGCCCTGGAAGTCAAGCCAGGCGTAAGCTTCGCTTTCGGCGTCATCAAAGGCAGCTTGTAGAGGGTTCGTTGCATCCTCGTTTCCTTCTACTAGCCTGAATGTTGCACAAACCACCGCCGCAGCGCCGCTTTTCCGATGCAGGACCTTTTCAACTTGAATCGGAATGTCGCGGGCGATAGCGTCCCTACCCAATTGAACGGGACAGTCAATGAAGC
>NZ_WHJF01000182.1:0-6243 GCF_011682185.1 Massilia genomosp. 1 | reverse complement strand
AAAAACCGTCTTTCCCGCGCAGGCGGGAATCCATAGCACCTTCGCTCATCATAGGTGCTATAGATTCCCGCCTGCGCGGGAAAGACGGAGCTTAAGTTAACGCCATTAGGGTCTGACCTCTGATTCGCAATTTTTTACATCGCGACATCGATTTGCAGTCCCCCAGCCCTTGCAAAACCCGATAAGGCGCGCGGTCAGTGGTGCTCGTCCCGCGTTGAAACCGTTTTCGTGGCAGAAGCGGGTTCTGTACGTGGGTTGCACGCCCTGTTCTGGTGCAATGTTTCGAATCAGAGGTCAGACCCTGGTTGGCGGGATTGTGTTCAGTGGGCAAGGTTTCAAGTTAAAGCTCTGACCCCGGTTGTAGGAAGTTTAGAGGCGTCACGGTAGGAAGTCGGGGCGGTACGGAAGTGTTGTTGGGCCGCGCCATTTGTGCGATTTCCGCATACCAATATGCTATAGTCAATTCGCATACCCGGGCGCGCCCGGCCTTCGGTACAACGTGGAGCAAACCGATGCGGACTCAAGGATACCTGGCCTTTGTAGTCGGTATTTGTCTGACCATGTGGACCTGCATAGCCGTACTCGATGCGCAGCAGGCGCGCATCGCGGCCGCTTTCCAGCGCGACGCCGACAAGGTCGCCACCGACACCAACGTGCGCCTGCAAACCTATTTCGATATGCTGCTCAGTATTAAGGGCACCTTCGCCGTCACCGACCAGGTCGACCGCGCGCAGTTCGCCCGCTTCGTGCGCGAACTTAATCTCACCACGCGCTACCCCGGCTTCCAGGCGATCCAGTTCGTGCGCCTTGTGCCGGCCGCCGACTTGGCCCGCTTCACCGACGCCGTGCGAGGCGATACACGCCTGGTCGCGCAAGGTTATCCGACCTTCACCGTCCATCCGCCGGTGCTGCGCGCCGAGCACTTCGTCATCGAATACACCGAGCCGCTCAAGGGGAACGAGAACGCCTTCGGCCTCGATCTGGCCGCGCTGCCGCCGCACTTGCAGGCGGTCGAATCGGGCCGCGACAGCGGCGAGATCGTCGCCACCGAACGCATCACCCTGGTGCAGGACAACACCGGCCAGCCCGGCTTCGTGGCGCGCGCGCCGGTCTATCGCCAGAACATGCCGCTGACCACCGTGGCCGAACGGCGCGCCGCGCTGATCGGCATGGTGGCGATCGTGTTCCGCGTGAATAACCTGATGTACGAGGTGATCGAGCCGTCGCTGCTGAACCAGATGGCGTTCCGCATCCACGATGCCGGCAATGTGGCCGATGGCGCGGCCGCGCCCTTCGCCGCGTCGAACGTGATGTTCGATACCACCCGCGCCGATGCGCCGGCGCTGCCCGGCGTGCAAAGCGAAGCGCGCCTGAACGTGGCGCAGCGCCAGTGGGTGATGCGCTTCCAGGCGCTGCCGGGAAGTCGCTACAGCCGCGATGTGCGGCCGGTGCTGGTGATCGCCGCCGGCGGCCTGGTGATCAGCACCCTGATCGCGGCGCTGATGATCGCTTCGCGCCGCAGCCGCGCCCTGGCGCAGCAGGTGCGCGTGACGCTCGACGAGCAGCGCGCCTTCCAGGACAGCGCCAATGTCGGCATCGCGCTGTTCTCGCATGGCGTGATCATGCGCTGCAACCGGGGCATGGAGGAGATGATGGGCTATGCGCCGGGCGAGCTGGCGGGCTGCCAGACGCAGGTGCTCTCGCGCGCGGCGGCGGCCGGCGCGGCCGATCCGTTCGCGGTCGATCCGCAAACCCGGCGCTGGCAGGGCGAGCTGAAATTGCTGCGCAAGGATGGCAGCACGATCTGGTGCCTGATCAACGGCAAGGCGCTCGACGCGTCGGACCTGTCGAAGGGCGGCGTGTGGGTGATCCAGAATATCAGCGACCGCAAACACACCGAGGCGGCGCTGGTCGACGCCAAGGATGGCCTGGAGCACAGCCTGGCCGAACTCGAACAGCAAAAGGCCAACGTCGAAAGCGCGCACCGCGACCTGTCGACGGTGCTGGCCACGCTCAAGCAAGCCCAGACCAATCTGATCACATCCGAAAAAATGGCGTCCCTCGGGTCGCTGGTGGCCGGCATCGCGCATGAACTCAATACCCCGATCGGCAACAGCCTGTTGACCGCCACCGCGCTGGCCGACATGGTGGCCGACTTCGAGCGCAAGTATGCCGGCGGCGGCATCAAGCGTTCGGCGCTGGAGGCGCACATGGCCGACACGCGCCTGGCATGCGACATCATGGCCAGTTCGCTGCGCCGCGCGGGCGACCTGATTACCTCGTTCAAGCAGGTGGCGGTGGACCAGACCTGCGACCAGCGCCGCCGCTTCGATCTGTGCGACCTGGTGCGCGACACGCTGGCGACCTACGCGGCGCAGCTGCGGCGCGCCAATTGCGAGACGCGCGTGGATGGGCCGACCAGCATGGCGCTCGATTCCTATCCCGGCAGCGTGGGGCAGGTGCTGTCGAACCTGCTCAACAACGCGCTGCTGCACGCCTTCGAGGGGCGCGCCAGCGCGCTCATTACGATCACCGCGCGCGAAATCGAGGATGACAAGCTGCTGCTCATTTTCAGCGACGATGGGGTGGGCATGCCGCCCAAGATCCTGCACCAGGTGTTCGATCCGTTCTTTACGACCAAGATGGGGCAGGGTGGTTCGGGGCTGGGGATGAATATCGTCTACAACATCGTCACCGGCATGCTGGGCGGGAGCATCGAGATCGAATCCTCGCCCGAGCATGGCACCAGTGTGACGATCCGCATTCCGCGCAAGGCGCCCAACCGCGAGAGCGAAGCGGCCGAGGTGAACATGCTGCTGATGTAGGTGTCCTCGGCGGTGTCAGGTCTGACATTCGGACACGGACTCGACTGCGAAATGGATGAGCCTGTGTCCGAATGTCAGACCTGACACCGGGTTGGTAAGATCGAGTCTTCGCCCGAGCATGGCACCAGCGTGACAATCCGCATTTCGCGCAAGGCCCCAACCGCGAGAGCGAAGCGGTCGAGGTGAACATGCTGCTGACGTAAGGGTAGTCCCGGCGATGGCACCGCCGTGGCTGATGAGGCCGTGTCCGAATGTCAGACCTGACGCCGCCGGGGTGGTTGGTGCCGGCTGGACAGAGTCAGGCGCCGTAGCGTTCCCTGAGCAGGCGCAGCATCGCCACGTTCTGGTCCCATGCGTCCGAGAGCGGCTCGCCGCTGAACGGCATGCTCTGGGTGTACGGCGCCGGGCCGAATTCGGGGGTGAGCGTCGTCAATGCGGCGCCGGCGGCGCGGCGCAGCGCCACGATACTGTCCCACCACTGAAGATGGCGCGCCAGCTCGGCCGCGAAGCGCGGGTCGCGGAAGTCGCTCACCTGCGGTCCCTGCGCATGGCCGACGCGCGCGTGGATGTGGCGCACGTGCGGCAAGGTCGCCGCCAGCGCGTCCGGCTGGTCCTCCAGCAGCGATTCGCAGGCGCAGCACCAGTGCGACAGGTCGGCCGTCAGTTCCAGGCCGGGCAGCTCGCGCAGGTACGGCAGCAGCAGCATCGGATGGCCCGAGAAGCGGCTGCGGTGGATCTCATGCACGATCGGCACGCCGTGCTCGCGCGCGATGGCCTGCGTCAGCGCGATCAGTTCCAGGTTCTGTTCATGCGTATAAAAGTCCTTGCCGGTGTGCGTGTTGACCAACAGCGGGCGCGCGCCGCAGGCGTTGACGAGGTAAGTCGCCAGCGCTTCGCGGTGCGCGTCGAACCCGGCATGGAACGCGGTTTCCCACTGCTGCGCGATGAGCAGCAGGCCGGCGTCGGCGATGCGCGCGCTCCAGTCGTCGCGCGCGGCGGCGTCCAGCGGCAGCGACATTTCAATGCCGTCGAAGCCGGCCGCCTTCACGCGCCCGATAAACACGGCGGGCGCGAGCTCGTTGCTGCCCCAGTGCGGGGCGAATATGCGGATGTCCATCAGTTACTCGAAGCCGCGCACGGGAAAGCTGGCGTCGCGCTGGATCCAGTTGCGCGGCGAGTAGGTAGTCGCGCCGTCGGTCGCATGCAGCGTGTACGCATGGCGCGACACCGGCGAGCGGTTCGGCGCGCTGTAGTGCGGCAGCAGGCCGTGAAAACATACCAGGCTGCCGGCTTTCGCTTCGAGCGGCACGGCGCTGCTGTCGTTTGGCCACGGCATGCTGTCGAGCGTTTCCATCTTGATGTCGTCGCCGTTGCGCACGAAGCGCTCGCGCATCGGTCCCCGGTGACCGCCCGGTTCGACCCACAGGCAGCCATTGTCGATGGTGGCGTCTTCCAGCGCGAACCAGAAGGTCGTCACGCTGACCGGCGTGGTCTCGAAAAAGGTCGCGTCCTGGTGCCAGCGCACTTCGCCGCCGATGCCGGGTTGCTTGAAGATGTACATCGATTGCCACACTTTGGGGTCGACCAGGCCCAGCTCGCGCGCCACCGCGGCCAGTTTCGGATCGCGCGAAAAGGCGGCGAACACCGGATCGAGATCGTGCATCGCGTGCCCGATCTTGTTGATCGAGAGGGCTTTTTCCTGGCGCAGCTGGCCGTCCGGGCCAAACGCTTCTTCCTCGAAAAAGCAGCGGATGGTGTTGTCCGAGCGCAGGAAGTACTCGTCGGTGGCGGTGGTCTGGTCGCGCGTGGTAAAGATCGAGCGGCCCTGGCCTGGATCGAATTCGTTGACAATCTCGCCGGCGCGCTGGCGCAGTCGGGCGATGTCGTCCATTGACTTGAAATCGGGGACGACGAGGTAGCCGTCGCGCTGGAATTGGTCGCGTTGTTCGGTGCTGAGCATGGGGGTGGCTCCTGCCATCATGGAAGCTGCCATTGTAGGGTTGCTCCGGCAACCCGGCAATCGCCGGATCGGTTGACAGATTGTCGCCATCCGGTTGACAATCATCGGCATGGATCAATTGCGCGCAATGGAGATATTTGTCGAGGTGGCGCGCCTGCGCAGCTTTTCGGCCGCCGCTCGCCGCCTGGGAGTCACGCGCGCGATGGTCAGCAAACAGATCATGCAGTTAGAAGCGAAGCTCGATGCGCGCCTGCTGCATCGCTCCACCCGCGACGTCAGCCTGACCGACGCCGGCCAGGCCTACCTGGCCCCGTGCCAGGCGACGGTGGAGCAGGCGCGCGAGGCGGCGCGCGCCATCAGCCCCGCCGGCGCGGACCTGGCGGGGGCGCTGCGGATCCAGGCGCCGTCCGGTTTCGGCGGCGCGTGGCTGGCCGACGCGGTGGCCCGTTTCAGCCTGCGCCACCCGCTGCTCACGCCCTCCTTGTTCGTCGACGATGCGCTGCTCGACCCGATCCGGCATGGCTTCGACCTGACCATCCGCGTGGGCGGCATCCCGGACAGCAGCGGCCTGGCCATGCGCCGCCTGGCGCCGTGCCGCGGGGTGCTGTGCGCCAGTCCCGCTTACCTGGCCAAATGGGGCGTGCCGCAAACGCCCGAAGACCTGCTCGATCACCAGTGCCTGCATTTTTCCCACCTGACCGACGGCACCAGCTGGCATTTCACGCGCGCTGGCGAACGGCGCACGGTGCGGGTCAACGCCGGTTTTACCTCGAATAACGGGCTGGTGCTGCAGCAGGCGGCCGAGCGCGGCCTGGGCATCGTCTACAACACGACCTTCCTGGCGTGGCAAAAGCTGATCGACGGCGCGCTGGCGCCGGTGCTGCCGCAGTGGCAGCTGCCGCTCAACGACCTGTCGGCCCTGTACCCGGCCAGTCGCCAGCTCTCGCCCAAGGTCAGGGCGCTGGTCGATTTTTTGGTGGAGGAGTATCGCGTGGCGCCGTGGGACCTGGCGCTGGCGCAGGCCTGCATCCTGTTTTAAAGCGCCTGACAAAACCTGTTACTTGCCCTGATGGCAATAAGCTCGTACACTGAGTCATACCGACGGTCTGCTATCGCCCCAGCGGCAGTCAGCAGCACCACTCGCTATCCCATCCTGAAGTTATTGAATTGCCACGGAAAATGAGTATGATCGATACCCGACTTAGCTATGAAGACTCGTGTGTAAGATTGCAAGGCGGTTATCTGGAAGCAGGCATGATACCTTCCATTCCCGACCACCTGCCGCGATATGATGATGAGGAAACGTCGGGGGTTAGTTTCTTTCGCACCTACTTAGCCTGAATTTTGCACAAAAAAGGGCAAGAATGCCGTAAGTGATTGATAGAATGGGAGTTATCTAAAAACCTACCCTATCAGCACGAACACACCTTGCCCGACATGAATTCTACCCCAGAGCAG
>NZ_WHJF01000181.1:0-6565 GCF_011682185.1 Massilia genomosp. 1 | reverse complement strand
TGCTCTGGGGTAGAATTCATGTCGGGCAAGGTGTGTTCGTGCTGATAGGGTAGGTTTTTAGATAACTCCCATTCTATCAATCACTTACGGCATTCTTGCCCTTTTTTGTGCAAAATTCAGGCTAGCGCTGCTGCGAGAGTGTGTACTGCAATTGCCTGCCGTTTTTCGCAGTCACACTCAGGATCTGTTTCGCCTCACTTGCGGGAAGCGCCTCAAGGCGCGGCGCGCTGAGTTCTGAAAAAGCGGAAGAAAAATCCTCATTGTCAGACAAAAGCAATACGCCGTTCTTCACTTTCCAATAGAAGATCGGGCCTGCTAACACTTCCTTGGTACCGATCGTGGCGGTGACATGGCCATCGGCATGGAACCACAAGTCCTCGAGCCGCACCGGATCGATCAGTTCCAGTCTTTTCCCTGGAAGATTGACCTTACCCCAATCGGTGTCTTGAAACTTGTCGTCGGCCATGTTCAATCGGTTCACGCCTTCATCAGCAAGCTCGGCCATTTTACTGTTGATGGCCGGCGGAGCATCCGTATGCCCGGTGCGGGAGCACGCCGGAAGAAGCACCAACAGCGACGCCGCGATGAGCAAGCGCATCGTCACTCCAGGCATGACGGCGCCGCTCAAGCAGCGCTGCCGTTCAGGCGCGAATGGCGGATGCTGTAGCCGAAGTAGGTCAGCACCGCCACGCACATCCAGATCGCAAACACGGTAAAGGTGGTCTTCGACAAATCCTTCATGATGTACAGGCAGGCGCAGATGCTCAGGCCCGGCACCACATACGGGCCGAACGGCACGCGGAAGCCCTTGACCAGCGATTCGCCCATCTTCCTGCGCATGACCGGCACCGCCACCGAGACCACGATGAACGCCGTCAGGGTGCCCATGCTGACCATGTCCCACAGGTAGGTCGAGTCCACGAATCCGGCCACCAGCCCCACCACCATGCACACGATCAGGGTATTGCTGACCGGCGACTGGGTACGCGGGCTCACTTTCTGGAACGTTGGCGGAATCAGGCCATCCTTGCTGATCGCGTACAGGATCCGCGTCTGGCCGTAGATCGTCACCAGGGTCACGCTGAACACCGAAATGACGGCGCCGGCCGACAGCACCAGCGCCGGCCAGGTCTTGCCGGTCACGTTCTGCAAAATCACCGCCAGGCCCGCTTCCTGGCCTTCGAACATCCTGGCCGGCTGGGCGCCGAGGGCGGCGACCGCGACCAGCATGTAGAACACCGTCACGATGACGAGCGCAGCCAGGATGCCGATCGGCACGTTGCGGGTCGGGTTGCGCACTTCTTCGCCGGCGGTGGCCACCGTGTCCAGGCCGATGAACGAGAAGAATACCGTGCCGGCCGCCGCCGTCACGCCGGTCATGCCGGCAAAGCCCTTGCTGTTGTCGCTATTGAAGAAGGGCGTGAAGTTGTTGATGTCGAAGCCGGAAAACGCGATCACCACGAAAAACACCAGGATCGCCAGCTTGACCAGCACCATGATGGCATTGGTGGTGGCCGATTCCTTGGTGCCGCGAATGAGCATCACGCAGCACATGATCACCAGAAAAATCGGCGGCAGATTGATGTGCCCGGCGCGAATTTCCATCCCATGCTCACCCGACACGATCATGGGCGTGCGCAGCATTTCGGGGATCTGCCAGCCAAGGGCATTGCTGAGGAAGTTGTTCAGGTAGGCCGACCAGCCGATCGCGGTGGCGCTGGCGGCCAGGCCGTATTCGAGCAGCAGGCAGGCGGCCATGATGAAGGCGGCGAACTCGCCCACGGTGGCGTAGGCGAAGGAGTAGGACGAGCCCGACGCCGGGATGCGGAACGACAATTCGGCGTAGCACAGCGCGGTCAGGCCGGCGGTCAGCGCGGCCAGCAGGAACGAGAGCACGACCGAGGGACCGGCCTTCGGCACCGCCTCGACCATGGTGAAAAAGATGCCGGTGCCGATGGTGGCGCCCACGCCGATCATGGTCAGCGGGAACAATCCCATGGTGCGCGCCAGGCCGGTTCCTGCATGCCCGGGAGGGGGGTTGGTCGTGCTACCGGCAGGTTTGATGCGGAACAGCTTCTGGCCCAGAGTTTGATTCACGGATTCGTCCCTTTTGTCGCGCTAGATGAATGGCAGCAGCGATTATAGGGGCTATTGCCATTTACTTATACACATCTTTCGCGCGCGAAAAATGGCCGTGCCGGACTGATACGGCACGGCCCGCCGCATCACTTGCTGAGATCGACTTTATCCTTGCTCTTGCCACGGAAAAAGTTCACGATCGCACCGCCAGCGGCCAGAAAGCCGATGACGATCAGCTTCTTGAAGGCGAGCAGCAAGGCGAACAGCTTGCCGAACAGGCCCATTTTCGCGGCGACGCCACCGGCGACCAGCGCCGCCAGGCCGTATTCGGCAGCCTTGTCGGTGCTCGGGTTGTAGTCCGCATAGCGGTTACCGGGCGTGAAGTCGCTGAAAGCGGTGACCTTGCGCATTTCCTGGCGGATATTGGCGATCTGGTCCATGTTGGCCACGGCGTTCAGCACCAGCACGCCCTGGCGCCCGAGCACACGGATGTTGTAGTTCAGACTATGTTCGGTTTCGCCGACGATCGCCAGTTCCTTGGCCCAGAACAGCTTGTGGCTGGCTTTTTCGTAGCTCGGCTTTTCAGCCCAGCCGACCAGGCTCATGGCCGCGTAGCCCTGCGATTTGCGCTCGCTGTTCTGTTCGGCCACCGATTCCTGCATGTCCTTGAGCAGTTCGTCGTACTTGATGGTGTCGGCGTCGCTGTCCTTGACGTGGCCGTCGGCTTCGTAAGTGATGATCACGCCCCAGCCATCCTTGCTCATCACGCCGCTGGCCGGCACGATCATGCCCAGCGATTCGTTGCCAGGCGGATTGCCCCAGCCTTCCACCAGCAGCCGTTCGGCGTCTTTCGGGCTGAGGTAGCGGAAAGTGTCGGGCAAGTTCAGGATGGCCATGCCGCCCGGCAAGTTAATTTTGCCGCTTTGCATCTTGAGCGAGGCTTCCAGCTGCTCGCTGCTCTGCTCTTGCTTGTCGCCGCCGGCGTGGGCGCCGCTCATGCAGCCGAGGGCCAGCAGGAACACGGCCAGGGATAGGTGTTTGAACATCGCATTCTCGTATTGACAGGGGGGCCGGCCATTTTACGTGGGAATGATTGTTAACAAAATAATTATTCCGCAAATACAACACTAGCTATTTAAAGATGCATTCAAAATGCACCTTTGCTAGAATGAATCTGTTCTCACCGGAGTGTTCCATGCATCTGACCCGTTTTACCGATATGGGCCTGCGCGTCCTGATTTACCTGGCGCGCGCCGGCGAGCGGCGCGTGCCGGTCACGGTGGCGGAAGTGGCGGCGCAGTTCGCATTGCCGGTCAACCACCTGGTCAAGGTGGTCGGTCACCTGGCACGCGCGGGCTGGGTCTGCGCCACCCGCGGGCGCAACGGCGGGCTGCGCCTGGCCGCCGATGCCGCCACGCTCTCGATCGGCGCGGTGCTGCGCGAGCTCGAAGGCGACAGCGAACTGGTCGACTGCGAAGGCACAGGCTGCCGCCTGAGCGGCGACTGCCAGCTGCGCGCCGCCCTGCGCAGCGGCATGGACGCGTTTTACGGGGCCATGGACAAGGTCAGCCTGGCCCAGATTACGCATGGCGACACCGGCGAGAAAATCGTGCGCATGCACAGGATGTTCCTCGACCAGGACAGGGCCGCCTGACACAGCGCCATCGGACGGGCGCGTTGCCACGCGCCTTTTTTCGACATTAAAGTTGCATCTTAAATGCAACAAATTGAAAGGTTTTCCATGATTTCTGCCGCTTCCCGCCCCTACATCGACGCCAGCGTTCCCGTCCTGCGCGAACACGGCGTGGCGATTACCACCACGTTTTACCGCAATATGTTCGCCGAGCATCCCGAGCTGACTAACCTATTTAATATGGGCAACCAGGCGAATGGCGCCCAGCAGCAGTCGCTCGCCTCAGCCGTGTTTGCCTACGCCGCCAACATCGGCGACCCGGGCGCGCTGGCGCCGGTCATCGAACGCATCGTACACAAGCATGTATCGGTCGGCATTCGCGAAGAACACTATCCGATCGTCGGGCGCCACCTGCTCGGCGCCATCGCCAGCACCCTGGGCGAGGCCGCCACGGCGCCGCTGCTGGCCGCCTGGGACGAAGCGTATCGCTCGCTGGCCACCCTGTTTATCGAAGCCGAGCGCGCCATGTACGCCGGCGCCGGCATCGCCCCGGGCCAGCGCCGCGCCCTGCGCGTGACCGAGCTGACGCAGGAAAGCGCGGAGGTGGTCTCGATCCGCCTGGCGCCCGAGGATGGCGCGCCGCTGGCGCAAGGCAAGGCTGGCCAGTACCTGAGCGTGCAGGTCGACTTGGCCGATGGCCGGCGCCAGATCCGCCAGTACAGCCTGTCCGACACCAGCACGCCGGGCAGCGTGCGCATCTCGGTCAAGCGCGAGCCGGCCGGCGCCACCACCCCGGCGGGGGAAGTATCGAACTGGATTCACGACAATGTGCGCGTGGGCAGCGTGCTGCAGGTGTCGCCGCCGTTCGGCGATTTTGCGCCGGATACCGAGTCGTATCAACCGCTGGTGCTGCTGTCGGCCGGCATCGGCATCACGCCGATGATCGCGGCCTTGAAGCGCATCGCCCAGGTCCATCCGCAGCGCCGGGTGATCTTCGCCCACGCGGCGCGCAATGCGCAGCATCACGCGCACCAGCGCGACGTGCTTGCCGCGCGCGCCATCATGCCGCACCTGCAGGTGTTCACGTTCTACGAAGAAGTGAGCGCTCACGACAGCGGCGTGCTGCCGGGATGGATGGAGCTGGCGCGCCTGCCGGCCTGGCCGCGCACCGAGACCAAGGTCTACCTGTGCGGGCCGCTGCCCTTCATGCAGGCGCAATGGCTGGCGCTGGTCGGCGCCGGGGTGCCGGTCACGCGCCTGCACCGCGAAGTGTTCGGGCCGGACATGCTCGACCATCTGTTGTAGGCGCGCGTAAACGTGGGCAGTTACAAAAAAGACACTGCCTACACGCAATATAGGAATTATGATAATGGAATGTACAGGCAAGCTTGCCTTTCCACCCGCTTCATTCCTGTATTGAAAAAAATGATGACACAGAAATATCGCCTGACAAGCGCCGCCGCCCTGCTGCTTTCCCTGTCGCTGGCCGGCGCCAGCGCGCTCGCCGCGCCGGTCCTGAACGTTGGCGCTTCCATCAGCAAGCCCAGCCTGACCGTCATCGACCTGACCCCGGATGACGGGCAGGTCGCAGGCTATCGCTTTCACGACACGGCCTCGTCCAGTCTGAATGCCAGCCTGACCGTCCCTGCGGCGTCATGGACGCAGACCGAGAGCGCATCGAGCGACAAGTTCGCACTGCTTGACGCGACGGCGCTCTACGGTAGCTCGCGCGCCGTCAGCAGCGCGGGCCAGTGGGGCAACTTGCGCACGGATCTTCACATCGACGACAGCGTCGGCCATCGCGGCGCCGGCGCCGGCAACGTTAACCAAGCGATGACTGTGCTGGTCGCAGCGCACACGCAGGTGGTGTTCTCGGCCTATGGCGAGGTATCGATCGACAATCGCGCCGGCGCCTCCTTCGGCAATGCCGTAACGACAGTCTATTTCGGTGGCGAATACTGGGTCCGTGGCATGCAACAAGGCGCGGGCTGGAACGACAGCGGCGTACGCGGCGAGACGTTCTCCATGTCGTACGTCAACAACACCAACACGGAACAGTACGTCTCCCTGAACATGAATATCCTTACCCGGGCGGTGTACCAGGCTCCGTCGCCGGTGCCTGAACCGGCGACCTACGCCATGTTCGGGCTGGGCGCCCTGATGGTCGGTGCGCTGGCACGCCGCCAGCGCCGCCAGCAAGGCGCGCCCTGATCGGCTGCCGCGAACGCGCCATGTCGCTTGACGCATCAGCGCGATGGCGCACGGGCGCGCGGGCTGCCCTGGCAGCGTTGCTGGCCGCCGTATCAGCAAGCGCGCTCGCCGCGCCGCGCTTCGGGGACTTTCCCGTCCCCGCCATCCACCACGGCGCCACCGCCCGCCCGCTGCTGGCCGATGCGCACAGCCGCAACTACGCCACCCGCCTGCGCCACGCCGCCACCGCCGATTTCGCGGGCCGCTACGTGCTGGCCACCTGGGGCTGCGGCGCCTCGTGCATCATGTCCGCCGCCATCGACGCCAGGACCGGCGCGGTCAGCTGGCTGCCGTTTACCGTGTGCTGCTGGGATGCGCAGGTCGACACCCCGCTTGAATACACACTGACCAGCCGCCTGCTCATCGTGCATGGAGCGCGCAACGAACAAGGCGGCGGCACGCACTACTACCAGTTCGACGGCAAGCGCTTTGCCGAAATCCGCACGCCATAACCCTGCCCGCCCTGCCGCCGGCTCCTAGTGTAGTGTTGCATTCTGTTTGCCGCTTAAGCGGCTGTTGGCGCGAATTACCTTTTGCAGGATATCGCGCGCAGTTGCTGTCCAAATAAATGGCTTCGGATTGGCATTGTGGTGCGCGACATAT
>NZ_WHJF01000180.1:0-6677 GCF_011682185.1 Massilia genomosp. 1 | reverse complement strand
AACCGCTTCATTGACTGTCCCGTTCAATTGGGTAGGGACGCTATCGCCCGCGACATTCCGATTCAAGTTGAAAAGGTCCTGCATCGGAAAAGCGGCGCTGCGGCGGTGGTTTGTGCAACATTCAGGCCAGACTGGCTCCGCAGCGTTATTGTTTCAATGACACTATTACTACTCAAGGAGATCCGCATGCTGAAAACGACGTTCATCAAATGTGTACTCGGCGCCGCCGTTGCCACCGCTTTCGCCCTGCCTGCCAGCAGCTACGCCCAGACGGGCGCGGCGACCATGAACACCCCCGCAGCGAGCGCGCTGAACAAGGCGGACCAGAAAATCGTGGCCGACATGGCGCGCGCCAACATGGCGGAAATCGAGGCCGGCAAGCTGGCGCTGGCCAACAGCCAGAGTGCGCAAGTCAAAACCTTCGCCCAGCAAATGATTGACGACCACACCAAGGCCCTGAACGACGTGACGCAACTGGCGCAAACGAAAGGCGTCACACTCCCGACCGAACTCGACAGCAAACACAAGGCGATGGCCGCCAAGCTGGGCAAGCTGAACGGCGACGCCTTCGACAAGGCCTACATGGCCCAGGCGGGCGTGGGCGATCACAAGGCCGTACACGCGGCGTTGAAAAAATTTGAAGCCAAGGCCAAAGACCCGGACGTCAAAGCCCTCGCCGCCAAAATGCTGCCGACGGTAGAACAGCACCTGCACACGGCTAGCGACGTGGCCGGCGCCAAGGGCGGCGCCAAAGGCGCCAAAGCCCCGGTAACGGGCGAAGCGAACGACCATACGTCGGCAGGCGGCGCCGGACATGGCGCAGCGCCTGGCGCGGCGAAGGTGGGCGCCAAAACACCGGCCCCCGCCGCCGGAGTCAAACCGCCTGTTGTGGGCGATGCAAACGAGCAGAACGCCGGCAAGCGCTAAGGCATTGATCGCCGTCCGCACCGGTGCAATATGCACGGGTGCGGACTGTGGGGGGCTTGCATCGCCACCGTGGCGCGTTCCCTGTTTGTCGTATTTATCGCACTAATCCCCTCCTGTTTGAGTCCCGCCGACACGTACGGCAGACATGTTTTACATTCCATGTGGAAACGTTGCGCCCCGTCATCTGAGCGATGAAATGCGAAGCTAAAGTCAGACATCAGCGTTCGCCAATCGTTCAACTTTTCGGGATACTCATGCCAGCCGCCGCCTTCGCCGCACCCTGCCGCAGCCTGCTCCATGACCTGGCGGATGGGACGATGCCGGCATGAGCGAAACGCCGAACAGCCTGCGCGACTTGATCAGCGACCGCCAGCACGACCGCCTGCTGCGGCTCTCGTTTCCGCATGACGACGGGCCGGCGGCGCAGTTGCTGGTCAACGCGATCGAAGCATCGGAAGGCTTGTCGCGTCCCTTCGACTATATCGTCGAGCTGCTGTCGGATGAGCCGAATATCCCCCTCAAAAGCGTGCAGGGAAAGATGCTGTGCGTGCAGCTGGTGCGCAAGGACGGCAGCATGCGCTATTTCACCGGGCTTGTTTTCGGATTCAGCCTGAAGACGGTCGACGGCGGCGTGTCCTATTACGAGGCGCGCCTCGGCCCCTGGTATAACTACTTGGGTATGCGCCAGGATAACTACCTGTTTCATAACACCACCCTTTACCAGCAGAGCGCCAGCATTTTCAGCGACTATGGCAATCTGGCCGATTGGGACTGGCGGGTTGGCGGCGCCACGACGGTGATGAACGACGCCTGCCAGTTCGGCGAGACCGACAGCAATTACCTGGAACGGCGCTGGGCGACGGCGGGCATCTTGTACTGGTTCGAGCATACCGAACATGGTCACAAATTGGTGCTCTCGGACGATTCGACCAGCGCGCCCGCCATTGATGGCGATCCCGATGTGGCTTTTCAGCGCTATGGCGGATCGGCCGAAGAGGATGGCATTGGCGAATGGTCGCCCGGGCGCCGGATTACGCAGGGCAGCGTGGCGCTGGCATCCTATGATTTCAAGACCGGCCAGCCCGCGACCACCTCGTTGCCGACGGTTCAACAGCAAGGCGACGTCCTGCAGATCGAATCGTACGAATACGCCGGCGCTTACGGTTTCAAGAACAGCGCCAATGCGCGTGAAGTCGCGCAGCGCCAGATCGAAGCGCTTGAAGCGGGCGGCAAGCAATTCGATGGCAGCGGCAATAACCGGCACGCCATGCCCGGCCGCTGGTTCCGGCTGTGCGGCCACTTTGATGCCGCCACGGCCGGCGACGACGCGCAGGCGCGCGAATTCCTGATTACCGAAGTCCATCACAGCGCCAGCAATAACTACCACCGCCAGGGCGCCACACCATCGCATTATGAGAACCGGCTCAAGGCGATCCGCAAGATCATTACCTGGCGCCCGCCGCGCGCGCATAACAGCAGCGACACCCGCATTCACGGCATCCAGACCGCGACCGTGGTCGGTCCCGCCGGTGAAGAAATTCACACCGACGAATACGGGCGCGTGCGCGTGCAGTTTCACTGGGACCGTGCGGGTAGCAATGACGAGAAAAGCTCCACCTGGCTGCGCGTTGCAACGCCGTGGGCTGGCGCCAATTTCGGCATGACCACCATTCCGCGCGTCGGCACTGAAGTGCTGGTGCAGTTCATGGATGGCAATCCGGATCGGCCGATTATCACCGGCATGGTACCGAACGTGAATACCATGCCGCCCTGGACGCTGCCCGATAACAAAACCCAGTCCGGCATCCTGACCCGTTCCACGCCCGGCGGGGCGTACGACAACGCCAATGCGCTGCGATTCGAAGACAAGAAAGGCGCGGAGCAGCTCTGGCTGCATGCCGAAAAAGACCAGTTGACCGAAGTCGAGCACGACGAAGACAAATGGGTCGGCAACGACCGGCGTAAAACGGTCGATCGCGACGAAACCAATCATATCAAGCGCGACCGCACCGAGACGGTCGACCGCGACGAAACCATGACGGTTCATCGCAACCGCAACGAGCGGGTTGATCACAACGAGACTATCAGCATTGGCGAGCATCGCGATGAGGACGTGGGCCAGAACGAAACCATCCATATAGGCCGCAACCGCACCGAGACGGTCGATCAGAACGAGCGCATCACCATCGGCAAGAACCGCGACAAGCATGTTCGCAATAACGCGTCCGACAAGATCGGGAAAAACTGGTCGATCAAGGTGGCGAAGCTGAAGAAAGAAAACATCGGCATGGCCAATCTGGAAAATATCGGCCTGGCGCGCATGACCAATATCGGCATTGCGTACTCGCTGATCGTGGGGATGGTGCGCAATACCGCCGTGGGGGTGAGCGACTTTCTGACGGTGGGTAAATCGCGCAAGGTGACGGTGGGCGAGAGCCAGGAAACCAGCATTGGTAAAACGGAAACCAGGACGATCGGCCAGAGTCATATCACCTCGGTGGGCGAGCATCTGGAACTGGTGTGCGGCGCGGCCAAAATTGTTCTGCGCAGCGATGGCAGCATTTTTTTGCAAGGGACCCAGATTCATGTGCAGGGCAGTGCGCAAATCAATGCCGATGGTGGCTTGGTGCAGCTCAATTGCGGCGCCGCCAAAGCCGCGCCGGCTGCGCCGGGGCCGAAGAAGGAGGCGCCTGCGGATACAGCGGCAACTGCGGGATCGTCGCTGGTCGATTGCGCAGGTACGGGCACGTCCGGCTTGGATGCCGGCCTTGAAAAGCTGATGAGCGGAGAAATGAGTCCCCTGGCCATATTCAAGGAACTCAAGAATCTCGCGCAGACGGCGAAAGCAGTCAAGAACGGCGACGTCGGCGCCATTGCCGGCGTGCTGGGATCGGTGGTCGGCGGCGCGTCGGCAGTGATGAAGGGCGCCGGCAAAGGCGGCGGCGGTAGTTAATCGTTTCAGTTTGATGAGGTGTCAGTCATGGGAAAACCATCAGCCAGGCAAACGGATGACGTGGCGCATCCGCGCGGAAGCGGCGCCATTCTGGAAGGCAGCGCCAATGTGCTGATCGGAAGTCTGCCCGCGTCGCGCATTGGCGACAAGGTCCAGCACAACGGCGCGCGCGACACCATCGTCGAGGGTGAAAAGACGGTTCTGATCAACGGCCAGCCGGCGGCGTGCATGAGCGACCGGGTCAGCTGCCACGGCATTATCAGCGGCGGCTGCATGACGGTGTTGTTTGGAAAGGACAAGGACGAAACCTGCCTGATCGAGGCCGCCGACGCTGGCGCGATGACGGTTCAGCCGGGGAAATGATGATGACGGACGACGCCACGCGTAAGGCGCTGCACCGGCTGCTCAGCGAGCGCAGCGGGACGCTATATGCCTTGTATGACGCGGCGGCGGACAACGGTTTGCTGTCCGATTTGCAGCGCGATGGTGTGGCGCACGAGTGCCTGTATAGCGGCACCAAGGAAATCACGCTGCGCAACGTGGCGCCGTATCTGATTCCCTGCGCGCAGTTCGGACCGGATGCGGCGGCATTCATCGAGCAGGTCTGGCATCGGGGCGTGACGATGCTGGTGGAGTCCGACGCGGGGTGCGAGGCCCTCAAAATTCAGTTGAAGAAAAACAGCTTCGTCAGGAATAGCGAGGGCGTGGAATGCTACTTCCGTTATTACGACGCGCGGGCGTTTGCACGGTTTGTGAGGATGGCGAATAACGAACAACTGGGCCAGTTCTTTGGAAGTGCGTGCCGCACGATCTATTTTGAGGATGCCGGTAGCGGGAAAATTATAGGGCTGGTAGGGAAGAAGACAACGCTGATCAGCCGGATTTTTGATCCAGGGAAGATGCAATTTGAGGTGCGAGATATCTGCACTCAACAACACAGAACAGGATAAGCATGATCGAGTTCACAGAGGATCAGGAAAGACGAGCCATGCGGAGAGACTGCCGGGTCTGGACACAACTGATGGTTCGTGCGTGGTACACGAGTGACTACCCGAATGCGACGAGCTACCCAGCTGTTGCGTTAGTAGCGGATTTGCAATGGATCTATTTCGCTTGCTATAACGAGAACATGCAAAATCTAGATATTATTTCGTTGTTGGGGTTAATTGTACTGCAAGCAAAAACGCTAAATTGCTCCAATGAAGATGTAGCGTGCATTGCGGACTTTTTCATATTTCATGCACAAGCCAATAATGTAAATTATGCCAGGAATTGGATTGAAATTTATCTAGAGGAAATTATTTACCATGCCCCGTAAAATTTCCGCCTCGTCCCGCCCGGACCGAACGGAAGAAAATCTTTCTGAGGCCGATAAGTACGAGCTTCAACAGGAGCGAAATTTGATTGCTGAAGCGAAGGCATGCCAAGTAAATGCGAAGCTGGCCAGATTAGAAATGACTAAGTTAAACAAACAACAAAAAGGCTTGGCGAAAAAAGATCCGGACACGACTATTCTATCCAGGGAAATAAGCGAAAAAATAAGGATGCTCCAAGCTGTAGCAAATAAAGAATGTGCTGTATCTCATTTTGGTTGTGTCCCCTCCAACACTTCAAAAAAAATCATTGCCCCGAAATCTATGGGAGAAGAGATAAATGAAACTTACGGGACAAAAATAGATTTTGAAAAAATTTCCTTCTTTGAAGGCGGTGAACATACTGTCGCATATATACCATGGTGGCCATATTTAAAAAACGATCGCCCAACCATCAAATTTTATTCCAAAACAACAACGAAAGAAATCCCGCGGCTTGCTGGTTTTTACAAGGGGAAACCAGATAACAGATCGGGAGCCACAATTGGAATTGGAGTTGATCTGGGGCAGGCGTCGGCTCAAATATTTTTGACAAAAATGAAAGCAGGGAATATGGGGTCGCAAAAAATTTCCGAAAAAGAGCTGAGTGAATTGCACGAAAAAATTCGGCCATATTTTCAAAAATTCGGAGGTGAGGCTTGCAAATTTTTACGTGAAAATCCTCTGGTCTTAAGTGCGAAAGAGTCACATTTCTTAAATAAGGTTGCCCACGAAGAAGCCTTAAAGATAGCAATTGATAAATATGATGGCTTTGCTACGCATAATCACGGTAAAAAATTTCTAAACTTGAGTCTTGAGCAGCAAACGGCCCTTCTTTCGAATAGTTATCAGAAAGGAAGTCCGGACTTGGATTTAATTATGGCAATTATTCACCAAAATGGAAAAGAAATACCTCCTACAGTGCGAGAATATGAATATCTGTTGGCCGCTATGGGAGGCAAAAAAGAAAAATTGAGGAGCCGTAAATGAAGCGAATAATTGTTCCTATTTTCATTTCAATCATATTTCTCTTAAATTCTGCAAATGCAAAATCACATATGAAGAAATTTGAAAACCCCGCCGTTCAATTTGCCGGAACGTGGCGTGTAGAAGCGTACGATTTTCGAGAATTCAGCGAGATTCCAACCGATTTGGATACCCAGTTGCAGCGAAAATCTGCATCATTTCCGGTGGGGCAGAGATTGGCGATTGATTGGGATGGCACCGTCGTGATGCCGGGCAGTTACAACACTGAGAAAATGAAGTTCGAGGGTCCGGTTGGTGAGGCTTTGTCCATTTCGTTTCTAATGCCTTTAGAAAGAGCCTCTTGCAAAACTAGCGGAACGGATGAAAATTGCTTGGCAGCGCAAGCGAAAAGGTGGGAGTGGGCGCCCATTTCTGGCATGATTTAGTTCTAACGCTTAATCAAAACGCCCACACCATGA
>NZ_WHJF01000017.1:0-85090 GCF_011682185.1 Massilia genomosp. 1 | reverse complement strand
CTGCTCTGGGGTAGAATTCATGTCGGGCAAGGTGTGTTCGTGCTGATAGGGTAGGTTTTTAGATAACTCCCATTCTATCAATCACTTACGGCATTCTTGCCCTTTTTTGTGCAAAATTCAGGCTAGCACCTTGAGAATATCTTGCTCCAGGCCTCCCTGATATTGTTCGATCGATTGACCCGTGTCGACTTCAACACTGACCTTCTTTGCCTCCGTCAGCGTCAAGCCATAGACTTTTCTCACCATCCGTATCGCAGCAAACAGGTCTGATCCATCCGGTCTTACCGCTGCATACGCCTGCGCAGCGCCAACTCCCTCTGCATGCATCATGGCGTATTTTTCGCAAGGACCGCTTGCCACGGTATCCTCGCTGCGAGGAAGAGGAAGGGCTGTCATGGGTGTGTGCTTCGGTGTGGAAGTTGCCTGTCGATTCGGGAAGCGCTGAGCGGCGCCGCTGCATCGCCGTTAATTGGTCGCGCGTCGGATGTTCGATCACAAGGATCGTGCCGACGCGCGACGTTAACACGGCATCAAAAACGCACGTTCAGCGACATATTGAACATGCGTCCCAACTGGCTGAAATGCGAGCCATCGTAGGTCACGATCGGATAACGGCCGTTAAACGTGATCAGGTTCACCTGGGTTTCGCGCGGGGTCATGCCGGTCTTCGGATCCCTGGCCGTGCTGGCGAGGATCTCGCTGCCCTTGGCGGTGTTGTTGACGGCCTTTAACTCCCACTTCGGCAGCACATCGAACAGGTTGTTGACGTTGAACGAGAGCGTGGTGTTGTTGCTCAGCTGGTAGTTGAGCGCGAAGTCGGTCACGTTGCGGGTCTTGAACTTGAGCTCCAGGTTCTCGTCCAGGCCGGCATTGCGGAACTGGGTCGGGCCGTACACGGTATTGTTGAGCGAGAAGTTGAACTTGCTGTAATCCAGATCGAGACCGAGCACCGTCTTGTGCTTCGGGCGCGAGGTGAACATCAGCGCTTCCTGGGTCGCGTCGAGCACCGACTGGCGCGCGGCGGCAATCGCGGCCGGGTTGTTGATCGCGCCGTCACGCTCGTTTTTCAGCGTGTAGTTGCCCGACAAATTCACCGCCAGCTTGCCATCCAGGGCCGGAATGTTCTTGCGGCTGACCACATAGTCGATCCCCGAGGTCTGGCTGTCGAGCGCGTTGGCGAAGAAACTGAGCGACACCACGCCGCCGGCGGCGAGGATCTTGTCCAGCTCCTGCGCCGGGTCGCCGGTCGGCTTGATTTCCTTGCCCAGGATGATGCGGTCTTTCAGCGCGATGTGATAGTAGTCGAGCGTGACGCTGGTGTTGGCGTCGGGCGTGAGGCCCAGTCCCAGCGTGATGTTCTTCGACTTCTCGGCCTTGAGTTGCGGCACGTTGAGCGCGCGCGCCTCGGCCGACTGGTTGTTGGTCAAGCCCGATACCTGGATGCCCGAACCGGCCACGAAGGAGTACTGCTTCTTCTGGGTATAGATCTGGTGCAGCGACGGCGCCCGGAAACCGCTCGAGAGCGAAGCGCGCAAGGTGACCATGTCGCTGACCTTGTAGCGGGTGCTGAGCTTGCCGACAGTGGCGTTGCCGAAGTCGCTGTACTTTTCATAGCGCCCGGTCAGGTCGACCAGCCACTGCTTGCTGATGTCGAACATGCTGCCGCCGTAGACGCCGTAGTTCTTGCGGTCGGCCGAGAGCGCGTTTTCCGGCATGTTGCCGGCGTACGAATCGGCGCCGCCGGCCGTGTAGGAAGCGAATTCGCCGGCGATGACGTCGTACTTTTCCTGGCGCAGTTCGGTGCCGGCATACACATTGACGGCCTCGGTCAGCTGGCGCGACACGTCGGCGTTGACCACCGTGTGGCGAAAGCGCGTGCCGCCGGCGTCGAAGCTGGTCGGCGAGCGCGGGCCGGGAGTCTTGCCGGCGGCGATAGCGTCGACGCGCGCGTTTTCGATGCCCCGGTTGAGCGAGTTATGCACTTCATAGGCTTGCTTGTTGCCGCCGATGGTCACGCTGACGTCCGCGTTCCAGTCGCCCAAGGTGAACTTGGCGCCGAGGGTCGCGTTGTAGTCGTCCAGTTTGCCGATGAACTGCGGTCCGTAGCCGGTATATGGCGTGCCGCTCGCGTGCAGCAGGCCGAAGTCGGTATCGCGCCAGTACGGCGTGCGGTAGTTGGCGAAACTGTCGACCTGCTTCTTGACATAGGCCGCGTTGCCGTAAATGCTGACGTCGTCGGTGATGTCGAGACGGCTGTTGACCAGGAACTTGTTGGCGCGCGTTTTGGGCGAGCCGTTGATGTTGCCGGCGGTAGGAGATTGGGCCAGGAACGGCAGTACATCCTTTTGCAGGTTGGCGCCGAAGTCGGCAGCGTCGCCGCGTCCGTCGACCAGCCCTGAGCGCTCGGCCAGGCCCACCTTCGACACGTCGATGGTGTAGTTGACGAAGCCCTTGTCGGACAGGCGGATGCCGTGGTTCAGGCTCAGGGCGCCCATCTTGCCATCGCCTTCGCCGGTCACGCCGGCGCGCGCGGTCAGCGAGCCGCCTTCGGGATTGTCTTTCAGGATGATGTTGACCACGCCCGAAATCGCGTCCGAGCCATATTGGGCCGAGGCGCCGTCGCGCAGCACTTCGATGCGCTTGATCGCGTCTTGCGGAATGGCCGAGATGTCGGAGCCGCTTTCGCCGCGCCCGGGCGAGGTCTGGGTGTAGATCAGCGCGCTCGAATTCTTGCGTTTGCCGTTAATCAGGATCAGCGAACGGCTCGGTCCCATGTTGCGGATCTCGTAAGGGTCGAGCAGGGAGGTGGCGTCGTTGACCGGCGTTTGCACCGTGTTAAAGGATGGCACGCGCATGCCGAGGGCCTTGTCGAGCGAAATCTGGCCGGTCTTGTTCAAGTCTTTGGTGTTGATGATGTCGACCGGGACCGGCGCATCGACGACCGTGCGCTGCGAGCCGCGGCTACCCGTGGACACGATCACGACGCGCTGGACGTCGTCCGGTTTGCTGGCGGCGGGGGCGGAAGCGTCTGGAGCGGCTGCTTGAGGAACAGGTTCTTGCGCGACAGCAGTGCCGGTGGACAACAGCATGACTGCAATGGGAAAAGTCTTCTTCATTAAAATCTCTCTTTGCGAATGCAGTTCGAACGAGATAAGCCCAGGCTGGCGCCTGACCCCGAGTTGGGAAAGCGGATGAAAAATGAGACCTTTGCAGCCGTCATGGAATATATTGCTGAGCGACGAGTGCCGACCTAATTTATAGGCAGACTATGAAAATGTCTATGAGATTGACAAATAGCTCAGGGAGAGTGATCGGAATACAACGAGGTGCATTCAGGAAATTCGGCGTCGCGCAGCTTAAGCCGTATAAACAGTTTGCCGGAAAAACAATGATGGATCGTTGCCGGATCAGCCGGCAACGACCTTGGCCTTGCGCTTTTTGGGCCGGTGCAGTTTGATCCAGATCACCAGCCCGGTGACGAAGAACAGCAGCGGCACGATGCCGAAGATGCTGATCAAGGTGCGCCCGGCCAGGCCGAAGGCTTCGCCGGTATGCAGCGGGAACATCCAGCCCAGGAAGCGCTCGCCGGCCGGCGCGCGCAGCGGATCGACCGTGCGCAGCACCGTGCCGTCGCCGGCGTCGACCGAGACGCGGGTGGCGCCGTCGCCGGCGCGCAGCTCATCGGGCTGGCGCAGGCGGATGTCGTAGGGTTGGCCGGGCTTGGCCGGCATGGCCACGCGCGAGACGCGCGCCTGCGGAAAGCGGGCCTGCGCCGCCGCCATCGCGGCGTGCGGCGCGATCGGCGCCGCGCCGGGAGCGCTGCGGTTGGCCGCCTTGCCGTTCGGCGCCAGCGGCGCGAGCGCACCGACGATGGGCAGCACCCACTGCGGCATATTGAAGTACACGCCCGACACGGCCAGCACCAGCAGCACCGGCGCGGCGAAAAAGCCGCCGGCGCGGTGCAGCTGGAAGTTAAAGCGCGGCCAGTTGCCGCCGTGGCGCACGCTCAAGGCGCCCTTGATGGCGCTCGCCGTCATGCGCGGCCACCACAGCACGATACCGGTCAGCGAGAGCAGCAGCAGCGCCACGCCGGTCACGCCGACCACGGTCTTGCCGGTCTCGCCGGCCACCAGGTAGCGGTGAATGTGAAACAGGGTCGACATCAGCTGCGGGCGCGAGAAACCGAGGCCGCCCCAGGTGCGCTCGCCGGTCACAATCAGGGTGGCGGGGTCGAGCATCACCTGGCGCGAGAGCGCCACGTTCCAGGTTGAGGCCTGCTGTGCCGGATCGCGGTACCACGCCACGAACACGTCGCCGGCGCGCTCGGGCAGCATCAACTGGCTGGGACGCCCGTACAGCGGATCGGCCAGCAAGCGCTCGCTGGCTGCCTGCACGGTGGCGGGCGCCACGCGCATCGGGGTCCCTTGCGCCAGGCCGGGCGGCGGCGCCACCCGCAGCAGGGCGGGATTGAGCAGCACGTCGAGTTCGTGCATCCACGCCAGCGCGCTGCCGGTCAGCCCGAGCACGACCAGGATCGTCCCGAAAACCAGTCCGGCCCACAGATGGATAAAACGGATCAGCGCTTTCATGGAAGGGAGCAAGCGAGGGCGGGGTGGATCATTTTTAATGCTTCTTGAATAATTGAACGAGAATCGTTATCATTCACATTGTACCCCGAAGGTCAACATCTCTGTCCCACCATCAAGGATTCCCCCGCATGATCCCTGTTTCGCCCCTTTCCCGTGCGCTTGCGCTCGCTTGCATTTCCATGTCCACGGTCCAGGCCCAGGCCCAGACTGCGGACGACGCGGCGCAGCCGTCCGGCACGGTGGTGGTGAGCGCCACCCGCGGAGCCAAGGCGGTGGACAAGATCCCGGGCGCGATTTCCGTGATCGGCCAGCAGGAGCTGTCCGCGCAATACCTGATCGCCGACGACCCCTCGCAAGCGCTGGCGACCTACGTGCCCGGTTACGCGCCGAGCCGCCAGAAAATGACCTCGGCCGGCGAGTCGCTGCGCGGGCGCCAGCCCTTGATCCTGCTCGACGGCATACCGCAATCGAACCCGCTGCGCGCCGGCTCGCGCGAAGGCTACTTTGCCGACAGCGCCATCATCGAGCGCATCGAAGTAATCAACGGCGCGTCCGCCATGCAGGGCATGGGCGCGACCGGCGGCATCATCAACTACATCACCAAGAGCGCGCGCGCCGACGGCACCACGCATGGTTTGAACGTGCGCGCATCAAGCCAGCTGCGCTCCGATAACCTGGACTGGAAAACCGGCTACAACGTCACCCACAAAGACGGCGGCTTCGACCTGCTCGCCTACGTCGGCATGCAGCGGCGCGGCATGGGTTACGATGGCAATGGCCGGCGCCTGGGCATCGACAACGTCCAGGGCGATACGCTCGACAGCCGCGGCGACGACCTGTTTTTCAAGATCGGCCAGCGCTTCGGCGCCCAGCGCATTCAACTGAGCCTGAACCGCTTCAAGCTGCGCGGCGACGGCGACTACAAGAACGAGCCGGGCGTGCTGGCGGCCGGCGTGCCGACCACATCGCTGCCGGGGCGGGCGCCGGGCGAGCCGCCCAAGAACAAGGTGCGCAGCGCCAGCCTCGATTACCGCCACGATGAGTTGTTCGGCGGCGCCTTCAGCGCCCAGTTGTTCACGCACGACTTCGAAGCCCTGTACGGCGCCACGGCCGCGTCGACCTTCCAGGATGTGCGCCTGGCGCCCGCCGGCACCCTCAACGACCAGTCGCAGATCGTGGCCGACAAGCGCGGCGCGCGCATGACCTGGGTGCGTCCCGACATGCTGGTGCGCGGCCTGGAACTGACGGTCGGCCTCGATCTGTTGCGCGACAACATCCTGCAGCGCCTGGCCACGACCGAGCGCACCTGGGTGCCGCAGTTGCAGTTCGCGTCCAGCGCGCCGTTTGCGCAGCTCGAATACGAATTCGGCCCGCTCACGCTGCGCGGCGGGCTGCGTCACGAACAGGCCAGGCTGACGATCGACACCTACACCACGCTGGCGGCCTACGGCAACCGGCGGGTAGAGGGCGGCGAGACCGAGTTTTCGAAGCCGGTCAAGAACATCGGCGCGGTGTGGCGCTTTGCGCCGCGCTGGTCGGCCTTTGTCGCCAGCTCGGAAGGCTTCGGCCTGCCCGACGTCGGCCTGGTGCTGCGCGGCGTAAACACCGAAGGCAAGTCGGTGGCGACCCTGATCGACCTGCAACCGATCATCACCCGCAACAATGAAGTGGGCGTCAACTGGCGCGGCGCGAACGGGCAGGTGGGCGTGTCGCGCTACGACTCGCGCTCGAAGCTGGGCAGCGTGCTGCGCGTGAGCGCCACCGGCATCGGCTCGGTCGAACGGGTGCCGACCGTGGTCAAGGGCTGGGAAGTATCGGGCGACTGGCGTCCCGTCAAGGCGCTGTCGGTGTTCGGCAGCTACGCCGTCACCGACGGCAAGACGGCCGCCGCCCAGGGGGCGCCGCTCGACCTGTCCCTGAACGCGCGCGCGCAAGGCCCGGACAAGGGCGTCCTCGGCGCCAACTGGCAGTGGGCGCCGAAAGCGCAGCTGCGGGTACAGGCGGCGCACCTGCGCGACCGCGACATCAATATCGGGCGCAGAATCGGCACCAGCAACCTGGAAGAGCACTTCAAGGGCTATACGCTGGCCGATATGGCGCTCACCTTCGAGAGCGCCTACGGGCGCTTCGGGGTGAGCCTGGAGAATGTCCTGGACAAGCAGTACGTGGGTTACTACTCGCAGTCGAGCGCCGCGCTGGACGCGGCCGGGACCTATGCGGGCCGGGGCCGTACCCTGGCGCTGAGCTGGAACCGCACCTGGTAAGGCGCGGCCCGGCCTCCGGCCTTACTTCTTACGTCTTGCTTGTTACTTCTTACTTCTTGAACTGCGTCACCGCCGCCCGGCCCACGGCCGGATCGTCGGTGAAAAAGCCGTCGATGCCGGCCTTCAGGTAGGCCAGGATCTCGGCTTCGCCATCGCCGCGCTGGGTCGGCGAGGCCGGGTCGCCACGGCGCATGCTCGGTGGCAGGAAGGGGTTTTCCGGACGCAGGGTCCAGGTATGCACTTTCAGGCCGGCGGCGTGGGCGTCGGCGACGAAACTGGTCGGCGCGGCCAGTTCATTGGCTGCCGTACGCGGCATGATCACTTCCTTGTACGGCGAGACCACGTCGGCGTAGGTGGCGATTTCTTTCAGGCCGGCCGGGGTGACCAGGTCCTTGTAGGTGCTCTTGCTGCCGGCGGCGACAAAATCGTAGGGCGCATTGCGCGGCGCGCCGTTGGCGGCCGGCGGGTTGGCCGGATTGTCGATCAGCTGCACGATGCGCATGTCGGTCAGCTTGCGCAGTTCCTTCAGGTTCGCCACTTCGAACGATTGCAGGTACACCGCCGCGTCCTTGCCGTGATAGCCGTTGGCGACCAGCAGGTCGACCAGGCGCTTTTCGAGCGGCAGGCCGATGCTCTTGAAATAGCTCGGGTGCTTGGTCTCGGGGTAGATGCCGATGGTCTTGTTGCGCGCGCCGCTCTCTTTCTTTACCAGGTCGATCACTTCCTGCAGGGTCGGCACCTCGAACTGGCCGTCGTAGGCGGCGTTGAGCGGACGGTTGGCGGGAATGCGTTCTTTCGCGCGCAGGGTTTTCAGTTCGGCCAGGGTGAAGTCTTCCGTGAACCAGCCGGTGACGGGAATGCCGTCGATGGTCTTGGTGGCTTTGCGGCTGGCGAATTGCGGCATGGCCGAGACGTTGGTGGTGCCCGAGATCTCGTTCTCGTGGCGCGCCACCAGCACGCCATCCTTGGTGGCCACCAGGTCCGGCTCGACGATGTCGGCGCCGTCTTCGATCGCCTTCTGGTACGAGGCCAGCGTGTGCTCCGGACGCAGGGCCGAGGCGCCGCGGTGCCCGGTGACGGTCGGCTGCGGCGGCCAGCTGGTGCCCGGATTTTGCAGGTCGGGGGCATCATCGCCGCCGCAAGCGCTCATCAGGACCGCAACGCTGGCGGCGCACATCAGGGACAGGGTGGTACGGGACGCGTGGTACATCGCAACAGACTCCGATTTGGTGGGAACAAGGGTTAGGACTGCCAAAACGCAGAGAGTAACAAGCTTGCGTGACCGTACGATGACGGGGCGCGCCGCGAATTTCGCCTTGTCTTTGCGTTTGAGCAAATTCTTCATGCATGTCTGCTGTGAGAATCGATGTTGCCCGCCCCAATCATGGGGTAGGCCCTTGATACTGGAGATGCCCGATGACAATTCGCCCGACCCTGCTGGCTGTCGCCGTCGCCGCCTTGCACCTGAGCGGCGCGGCCGCGCCGCCGCTGATGAACGGCCCGGTGGCGCCTGGCGCCGCCGTGCTGGCCGGCCGCATCGTGCCGCAACTGGCCGCGCAGCGGGCGCGCCTCGGGCTCGACGACGACCACCACTTCCTGATCGCCAGCGAGCATCCGGGCTTACAGGGTAGCACGGTGGTGCGCGCCCACCACACCTACAAAGGCGTACGCGTGTTCGGTTCCGAATCGGTGGTGCTGCTCGACGCGGCCAGCAAGGTCGTGCGCGAATCGGTGTCGGAGCGGCGCCTGCAACTGGGCCGTGGCAATGCCGACCAGGCTGGCGCGCCCCAGGCCGCGGCCAAGGCCGGGTTCAGCGTGCTGCCGGCGCTGTCGGCGGTACACGCCATCACCCTGGCGCTGCGCTCGGTGCGCGCCGGCGCCGTGCCCGAGATCGCGCCCACGGCCGAACTGATCATCTATCCGCTGGTCTGGAGCGAGCGCCTGCCGCTCGCGCTGGGCAAGGCCGACGACGCCCTCAACGCACTCGACATGACCGATGTGGTGGTCGGTTACGAGCTGGCCTGGCTGGTCGCCACGCGGCTGCGCGCCGGCCCGCAGCCGGTCTACCACGACACCGTGGTCAGCGCCGGCAGCGGACGCATCCTGGCGCAGTGGAGCATGCTGCAAAGCGCCATCGGCAAGGGCAAGAGCCAGTACAACGGCGAGGTGCCGTTGAGCACCAGCGAGGGCGGCGCCGGCTTTCGCATGCTCGACCCGCTGCGCGCCAAGGGCGGCAAGTTCGGTGGGCTGGCGGTCACCAACGCCGATCACGGCACCAAGGCCGGCGAGCTGTTTGCCAACAGCAGCAACCACTGGGGCGATGGCAAGCAATACCTGGCCGGCGGCAGCACCACCGACGCCAACGGCCAGACCGCCGCCGTGAACGCCATGTGGGGCCTGGCCAACACCTACGACATGCTGAAAAACGCGCTGGGCTGGCATGCGCTCGACGGGCAGGACACGGCCACCTACATCGCCGCCCACGTCAACACCGCCTACGACAACGCCTACTACAGCGACGCCTGCAAATGCATGTTCATCGGCGACGGCGCGACCTTCAACAGCCTGGGCGCGCTCGACGTGGTCGGCCACGAAATGGGCCACGGCGTGACCGACGCCACCTCGCGCCTGGTGTACGCGGGCGAGTCGGGCGGGCTGAACGAATCGTCGTCGGACATCACCGGGGAAGTGGTGGAAGCGTATGCGCGCGCCGGCAAGGGCGGCGCCCTGATTCCGGCCGAGGGCAACGACTGGATGATCGGCGCCGACATCAGCAAGGTCGGCACGCCCCTGCGCTATATGATTCGCCCGAGCAAGGACGGCACCAGCCCGGATGCCTGGTCGGCCAGGCTGCGGCGGCTCGACGTGCATTACAGCAGCGGCCCGAACAACCGCATGTTTTACTTCCTGGCGCAGGGATCGAACGCGGACCCGGCCAGCGAGGCCCACAGCACTTTTCTCACTGGCACGCCACGGGCAATGAGCGGCATCGGCCTCGACAAGGCGTACCGGATCTGGTTCAACGCCGCCACCACGCGCTTTACTTCCAGCACCGACTACAAGGATGCGCGCGCCAAGGTGCTGGCCGCGGCCGAGGAGCTGTATGGCAAGAACAGCAAGGAAGCGGTGGCCGTGCAGCGCGCCTACGCGGCCGTGAATGTGGGCGAGGATCGCAACGAGTAGTGCCAGGCTGGCAAGGATTTTCGCGTTAAGGTGTGTGTGCTTGGAACTATTTTCCACCCCGCATAATGTGCGTAGGAAAATCGGGTTTAGAATCGACGCAGCGCGCCGGCTGAGTCTGGCGCGCCCACCGATGTTCATGTTTCCCGGAGTTCCCCATGCCTGTCGCACCGCGTCTGTTGCAGCTCAGTCTGCTGTCCACTCTCCTGTCCACCTTGCTGCTCCCGGGCCTTGCCCAAGCCGCGCCGGTTTACGCTGTCAAGCAACTCGGTACGCTTGGCGGCGGCAGCGGCGACGTACGCGCCATGAACAATGGCGGTGCGGTGGTCGGCTACGCCCTGAACAGCGACCATATCAGCAGCGCCTACGTCTCGCGCGGCGGCACCATGCGCAGCCTCAGTCCCGACAAGGGAACGAGCAGCGTTGCCAGCGGCATCAACGAGGCCGGCGTGGCAGCCGGGCAGGTGACCGATGGCGGCGGCGTATCGCGCGCAGTGACGTTCACTGGCAACAAGATCGAGACGCTCGGCAGCCTCGGCGGGCGTGACAGCCTGGCCAAGGGCATCAACAATGCCGGCCAGGTGGCCGGCAGCGCCGACCGGGCCGATGGGTCCCAGGCCGCCTTCCGCTACACCCCGGGCGGCCAGTTGCGCGACCTCGGCACCCTGGGCGGCGCCAGCAGCCTGGGGAGCGACATTAACAATAGCGGCGTCGTGGTGGGACGGGCCGAGCTCGCTGCAGGCAACTATCACGCTTTCCTGGAAGATGGTAAAGGAATGAGCGACCTCGGCACCCTGGGCGGCAATTACAGCGAAGCGAACCGCATCAACGACAGCGGCGCGGTGACCGGCTTTTCCTACCTGGCTGGCGATGCGATTGCGCATGCCTTCATGTTCGCGAACGGCCAGATGATCGATCTCGACACCTTGGGCGGCATCAACAGTTACGGCTACGGGATCAATAGTGCGGGCCAGGCGGTGGGCAGTTCCGACATCGCCGGCGGCATGGCGACGCACGCTTTTCTGTATTCGGGTGGTGAAATGCTCGATCTGAACACCCTGGTCGGCCCCGGTTTCGGCTGGATGCTCAATTACGCGGCCGACATCAACGACCTGGGCCAGATCACTGCGCATGGCTGCAACACGCTCGGCGCCTGTTCCGGCTTTTTGCTGACACTCGACAGTAGCAGCGCGGTGCCGGAACCGGGCATGCCGGCCCTGATGCTGCTCGGCGCCGGCGTGCTCCTGCTGGCGGCACGGCGCGGGCAGCGCGTGCGCGCCGTGCGCGTGCGCTAAATTTCTATTCGCCGATCAAGGGGAATGGATTGATTGGCGTGCCTTTCCACCATTTCTTTTCGGCCGTCAGTTCAACCACGGCAAAGTGCAGGTGGGGTGCGTTCGGGTCCGAGTTGCCGGTCACGCCGACATAGCCGACCAGGTCGCCGCGCTTGAGGTCCATGCCTTCTTTCACGCCCTCGGCGTAGCGGTCCAGGTGCGCGTAGTAATACGCGTACTTTTCGCTCGGATCGAACTGGTACACCGTCAGGCCGCCCGGTTTGCTGTTGAACAGCTTGACCAGCTTGCCGTCGGCCACCGCCAGCACCTTGGCGCCCTTGGGCGCCATGATGTCGAGCGCTTCGTGATGACGGTCGGCGCCGCGCGGCTGGTCGAAATTGTCGCGCAGGTCGGCCAGCTTGATGCCTTCTACCGGCAGCATCAGCTTGGCGCCGGCCGGGCTTGCCGCTGCTGCGCTGGCGCCATTGACGACAGGCAGGGCGACTTCGCTCATGCTGGGGCGCAGCGGCAGGTCGAGTTCGGTCAGGTCGGTGCTCACCACGGGCGCGCCCGGCAGGTCGGCGCTCGGCAGGGAAACCCCGCTCGCCGGCGCGGCCACGGCGCCGGCGGCGAGCGGCGCGGCAGGCGCCACGACGACCACCTCGGCCGGCTTGGGCACCGCGCGCAGGTAGACGAACAGGGAGCCGGCGCCAAGCACCAGGCCCGCCAGGAAGGTCAGAAGCCATTTCATAAGATTATCCTTTTTCGTTGTGAGGGTGATTCTTCATTATTCCTGCAGCAGCACTTCGGTGCCATAGCCGACCGAGCCGGTCAGGGTGGTCACGTCCCAGTTGGTCAGGCGGATGCAGCCGTGCGACTGGGTCTTGCCGATCGAAGCCGGCACCGGGGTGCCGTGGATGCCGTAATGGTCCTTCGACAGATCGACCCAGGCCACGCCCACCGGGTTGTTGGGGCCGGACGGCAGCTTGGCCTTCTTGTCGCCTGGGTTGGCGTCCCAGAACAGTTTCGGGTTGTAGTGATACACCGGGTTGCGCGCGATGCCGTTGACCTTCCACGTGCCGATCGGCAGCGGATCGTGCGCGCTGCCGGTCGACGAGGGGAACTGGGCCAGGATGGTGCCGGCGGCGTCGAGCAGGGTCAGCGAGCGGTCGGAGCGGTCCACCACGATCTTGGCGGCCTTGGGCAGCGGCTCGGTATCGAGCACGTTCGGCACCAGGATGACTTCGCCGGCGCGGCTCAAATCCTTGCCGGGATTGAGGCGCGCCAGCAGGGCCGGGCTGAGGTGGAACTTTTCGCCCAGCGCTTCCGCCGCGCTGCCGTAACCGAGCGTGCTCAACTTGGCTTTTTCGGCCATGCCCTCGGGGATCGGTTCGAAGGGACCTGCCACGTCGGCCTCGAGCAGGGTGTAGGGGACCAGGGCGTCGGCGCTGTCGGCGTTCAACGCGGCCCAGCTGGCGTCATCGAGGGCGCCGGACGCTTCCAGGCCGGCTTTTTTCTGGAAACCGGCCAGCGCCAGACGCATGTTCGAGCCGGAAGCGGCGTCGATCTCGCCGGCCGAGAAGTGGGCGCGGTCGAGCAAGACCTGGGCCCGCAGCAGGGCGGCGGCCGACGGCTTGGCCGCTTTCGCGCTCTTGGACGATTTGGCCGGCTTGGCAGGTTTCGCGCCGGTGTCGGCCGGCGCGCCCTCCTTGCCGGCATGATTGACCGTTTCGGCCGTCAGGGCGGACGGCGCGCTGGCGGCCATGGCGGCAGGAACGGTGGCCACGCCGGCGAACAGGGCGGCGAACAGGCAAAGCGAAGTTGGTTTCAATGGAAGCCCCTTGGTAATCGGATAGTGAAGAATAGTTCCGGTCGGATATATCGTCTGTGCGGCAGCGTACTCATCGCAAAAAGCTGGCGGCCGGTAAAATACGCGCATGGATAATTATGTGATGATCGTGCAGCCGGGCGGCTGGCGCGTCGAGGCGGCGGCGGGACAAACCTTGCTCGCGGCGGCCGAAGCGGCCGGCGTCATCCTGCCCGCTTCCTGCCGGAATGGAAGCTGCCGCACCTGCCTGTGCCGGCTTGTGGCAGGGGAGATCAGCTACCTGATCGACTGGCCGGGTCTGAGCCTGGATGAAAAGCGCGCCGGCGATGTGTTGCCGTGCGTGGCGGTGGTGTGCTCGGATGTGGTGCTGCTGGCGCCGGCTGCGCGGCTGGCCGGCGCTTGAGCGCGCGATTTTTTCAAACCGGCCCCGGCGATGCCGCCGCGCCGGCACCAGCGCTCGCGCTGGCCGATCAAGGGCAATCGGCCGCGCGCACGCCTTATGACTCGGCCCACACCTGCACTTCCGCCAGGGACAGGGTGTTGTTGCCATTTAACTGGATGCGGACGTAGCGCCCTCTGCTGCCGGCTGCGGCAAACTGGCTCAGGCCTGGCGCGATGTTATTGCTAATGAATTCCTTGATCACGGCGCGATCGGCGTCGAGGATCTGCACGGTGAAATTGCTAAGGCGATCGCTGCAGCAATCGGTACGGTTATACACGCTGATGCGTTGGATTGTCGTTGCCTGTTGTAACTGCGCCGCGTTTGCGAAATATCAACAATAGGCTGCGCGCGACGCCTTTTTCAGCGCTCATCGTGTATGCGCATCACGGCGCCGGCGCATGGCGGCGCTTGCGCGCGACTCAGAAGCTTGCCCACTCGTCCGCTGCGGAGTTCGTCAGCGCCATCCGTGGCGGCGTGCGCGCCGCTGCGCCCGCCGGATCGTCGTTGCCCAGCTTAAAGACGCTGACCACCTGCGCCAGGGTGGCCGCCTGCTCCTGCATCGCCCCCGCCGCCGCGGCCGCTTCTTCCACCAGCGCCGCGTTTTGCTGGGTCACTTCGTCCATCTGGCCGATCGCTATGTTGACCTGTTCGATGCCGGCGGTCTGTTCCATGCTGGCCGAGGCGATGCCGGACATGATGCCGGTCACGCGCGTGATCGATGCCACGATCTCGGCCATGGTCACACCGGCCTGGTCGACCAGCTTGCCGCCGGCGTCGACCTGGTCCACCGAGTCGTTGATGAGGGTTTTGATTTCCTTGGCGGCGGCGGCCGAACGCTGCGCCAGGTTGCGTACTTCCGAGGCCACCACGGCAAAGCCGCGCCCCTGTTCACCGGCGCGCGCCGCTTCCACGGCGGCGTTCAACGCCAGGATGTTGGTCTGGAAGGCGATGCCGTCGATGACGCCGATAATGTCGGCGATCTTGCGCGAAGAATCGTTAATCGACGCCATCGTATGCACCACCTGGCTGACCACCGCGCCGCCGCGCCCGGCCACCTCGGACGCGCTGACCGCCAGTTGATTCGCATCGCGCGCATTGTCGGCGTTCTGCTTGACGGTGCTGGTCAGCTCTTCCATGGACGAGGCTGTTTCCTCCAGCGAGCTGGCCTGTTGCTCGGTGCGCGACGACAGGTCGAGGTTGCCGGCCGCGATCTGGGCCGAGGCGGCGGCGATGGTGTCGGTGCCGCTGCGCACCTGGATCACGATCCCGGCCAGCGCGGCGCGCATGGTTTCCATGGCGTGCAGCAGGCTGCTGGTGTCGCCGGGGCGGATAGCGATCGCGCCCGACAGTTCGCCGGCGGCGATCGCACCGGCCACGTGCACCGCGTAAGCCGGTTCGCCACCGGGTTGGCGTGTCAGGCGGCGCGTGATCAGCCATCCCAGACCCAGGCCGACGATCAGGCTGCCGATCGACAACGCCAGCATCAACGCGCGCCCGCGCTGGTAGCGCGCGCGACACCGCGGCCGCCTCGGCGGAGGTGGTTTCCTTGCGCTTGGCCAGGGTGGCAAGGTGGTCGTTGGCGATATCGCCCTGCGCCGCGAGCGGGCCGATGGCAAACTCGGCTGAAGCGATCTTTCCTTCCGGGCTAGTGTCCTGCGCCAAAATTTACAAACGCGCCAGCATGGTTTCGTACTGGGCGACGTGGCTGTCGGCATCGTTCACCGTCTGCTTGCCGCCGGCGGTGACGAAGCGCGGGCGCGCCAGGGCCAGGTTTTCATGCAACTGGCGGCGCGATTGTTCGAGGTGGACCCCGGCCAGGCGCGCTTGCTCGGGCGAGTTGGCCAGCAGCATGCTGCCGTGCGGTGCGACCGATGCCGACCAGATCGATATTGGCTTGCTTGGTATATGACAAGCCCAGCAACTCCCTGTCGTAAGCCAGCTCGGCCTGGTCGTTCATGGTGGCCATGTTCAGGATGCCGATCGCGGCCACGATGCTGCCCAGCAGCACAACGATGACAACAGCGCCGAGCAGGCGCGTGCCTACCTTCATGTTGTCGAGCATACAAGTCTCCGTAAAACGTCAGGGGTAGGGATCGGACTGGTGCGTAGGGGCATGGCACGCCGCCGTGCCGGGGCGGGCAGGGCGCGTGCTGTGGTGGGACAGCGGATTGGGCTACCGTGAGTACACGCTACGCCAGCTTGGCGGCGTTGGCCGTGGATAGCGTCCGGGGTGGAGGCCTTTCGGCTTGTTTCATTCAGGCTGTTGTCGTGACGCAACGTCGTGGCGGAAGGCTGTTGTTTATCGGGCCATGCCGAGCGCGTTTTCGATCACGGGCAGGATCAGTTTCCACGACGGCGAGCTGGCCGCGATTTCATCGTAATGGCTGGCGCCGGGCAGGATCAGCACTTCGGCGTGGTCGCCGGCGGCCAGGGCGCGCGCCGCGTAGTCGTGCGCCACGCGCGGCGGTGAAATGGTGTCGAGTTCGCCCGTGACCAGCACCGTGCGGCTGCCGTTGGGCATCAGGTCGGCCGCGTTGGTGTCGGCGTAGATGTCGGGGCGGGCCGCGCTGGGCCTGCCGGCCAGTTGCACCATGTCGCGCTCGCAACTGGTCTTGATCAGCGCGTGCTCGCGGCGCAGGTCGGCCAGGCCGCCCAGGCTGATCACGGTGCCCACCGGCACGGGAGCCGGCTGGAACAAGGGGCTGCTGGCGGCAATCCGGCTGCGCCCGGCGATCCACTGCACCAGCTGGCCGCCGGCCGAATGGCCCATCGCGACGATGCGGGTGGTGTCGAGCTGGTGCGCCGGGGCCTCGGCGGCCAGCTTGTCGAGGGCGGCGTTCATGTCCAGGTAGGTGCCCGGATAGCCGCCGCCTTCCTCGTCGACCCGGCGGTATTCCACGTTCCACACCGCGATGCCGCGCGCGGCCAAGGCCCCGGCCACATTGTGCATCTGGCTGATGCCGCCGTACGCCACCGTCCAGCAGCCGCCATGCACCAGCACCACCACCGGGAACGGGCCGGGGCCGGCCGGACGGAACAGCTCGGCGAACTGCGACGGCGCGCTGCCGTAGGCGATTGTCGCGGTCGGCGGCGGTCCGGCCAGGGCCAGGTAGTCGGCCAGGGTCATCGGCGCGGCGACGGCGGCGTTGGAGGCGAGCAGGGCGGGCACCAGCAGGGCGGGGACCAGGAACGCGGGCAGGGCAGTGTTCATTGTGGGCATCGGGAGCGAAGGGAATGGCCACTATACCGAGTTCGGTCCGCGCCGGGCAAGCGCGGCCGGCGCGCGCACGATTGGCGTGGCTGTGGCAGTGTTCGGCCGTTCCATGCTAGGCTGCGAACAACAGTGAGGATGATATGCAAATTACAACGGAACAATACAAAGGTTTCACCATCGCGGTCACGCCGATGAAGGATTGCGGCGACCTGTGGGACTTCGAATACCGCATCACCAAGACCGGGCAGGGCGGGCAAGATAACGATCCGGCGCCGGCGATCACGCGCAGCCAGACCGCCGGCGGCCATGCCACACCCGAGATCGCCTGTCTGGCCGGCGTGGAGGTCGCGCGCATCGAGGTCGACAACCTGCTGGCGCTGGCGCAAACGCCGGCCGGCTGAGCGGGCGCACTGTCCGGCGCCAGGCGCGATCAGGCCAGCAGGTCGCGCTGGGCGGCCAGGTGAGCGCCTTCGTTGCTGGCGCGGCCGACCTCGCTGGCGACCGGATGCCAGTCGAAGGCGTCCGGTCCGAGCGCGACCGAGCGGGCCAGTTGTTCGGCCTGCTGTGCGGACAGGTCCGGATCGAGCCACAGGGCGGCGTCTTGCGCGCTGAAGACGATCGGCCGGCGCTCGTGTACATCGACCATGCCGCCCTCGGCATCGGCGGTGACGATCACGAAGCCCGACTCGGCCGGCTGCTCGCGCTCCTTGCCGCAGGCGCCGATGGCCGCGATGAACAGGGGCTCGCGCGTCTTGAGGTGGATATGCCAGGGTTGCTTCTTGCCCTTCTCGCCGGTCCATTCGTACCAGCCGTCGGCCGGGACGATGGCGCGGCCGCTCTTGAGCAGGCGCGCCCAGTAATTGTTGGTGATTTTTTCGAGGCGCGCGTTGATCGACACCGGCAGTTTGGCGGCGGCCCAGGAGGCGCGGTAGCCCCAGAAGGCATCTTCGACGACGAGCTGGTCGTCGACCACGCGCATCAGCGGGCGCCAGCTGCCCGGCGGCGCGTTGTAGCTGGGCGCTGCGTGGGTGTCGACGCGCGGCGTGGCGCCGCGCCAGTGCATTGCCGCGACATATTCAATGGCAGTATGGTTTTGATCGAGACGTCCGCACATGCGATGTCACCTTTTACGGGTTGTCATGAGGCCGGGCGAGGCGCCCGGAAGGATCAACGATACCGTAAAAAGACCGCATGCCGCGCGCGCGCCAGCCGTGCCCGGATGGAACAGCACTTTTGATAACCCCCAAGGAAAGGCAATTCATGTCCCACAACGATCATTCGACGACATCGCCGCAGCGCGCCCACTCCACCCCCGATCCGGACGGCTTGCCGCCGACCGATCCGACACCGGGCCCGCTGCCGGACGACGTGCCGCCGCCGGTCAACGCGCCGGTTGAAGAACCGACGATGCCGGTGCCGCCGATCAAGGCTTGATGGGGTGACGGGGGCGCCGCTGGCTGACGCGGCGCGCAGACCAGCGTCGCGCCGCTTCGCATGGCGCGCCGCAAGCGCATCGCCACGCCGGCGCGGTGAGGCCGGTTTACTGGCCCTTGGGCGGCACCGGATCGAGCTGATCGAGCTGTTCGCTTGGCTCGTCGCGTTCGAGCGAGGCGTCGTGTTCGCGCTTGTCGCGGGTCTCGCCGCCGTCGAATTGTCCGGCTGCGGAGGTGTCAGTGTCGTTGTCGGCGTCGTCCTGGTCCGATGGCGGCAGCGGAGGGATCTGGCGAATTATTTGCTCGGTTTCAAGCTGGGACGGCGGTTTTTCGCCGCTGCCGATGTCGGCCTCGTCGACGAGCGAGCTGGCCTGGGCCGGATCCGGGAAGGATGAGGTGGTGTGCATGGGGATTCTCCTTTGTATGGGGGAGTGCCGCACTGGCGCGGCGCTCTGGCAATGATGCTAACAGTGCAAGCGATTCGCTGGCGCGCAGTAGGGCCGGCCGCCAGGGCAGTCTTCAGGGCAAGTCAATGTGTTGCTATGAGTCTACATTTGTTATTTTTTGTGCTCGTCGTCACACCGCGAAAGACAGCGGCTTCCTATAATCACACCATCAAGCGACTTTTTTGTTCCGGGAGAACATGATGGGCAATTCTTTACACAACAAGATCTACCTTGGCCGTGGCTCGGTGCTGCGTTCGCGCGGTGTGCAAGTGGCGTTGCTGCTTTGCGCGATGCTCAGCATTGGCGCGGTCTGGTTCCTGTTCCGCACAGTAAGGTGAGTGATGTCAGCGAATGCAGGTTGCCCCGGGCAGCCTGCGCGGTTACCATGGGGGCCGAAAATTGGCCACATGGAAATCAGCAATGAAGAACGAGAAATTAACGACAGACGAATACGACGCGCTCGGGCATATCCTGGGCGGGGCGAAGCATGACCGCTTCAACGCCTGCGTGGGGCGCAACGCGAAGCGTCTGGCGGGCCTGAAAATGATCCAGTACAGCAAAGACGGCAAGCTTGCGTTGACGGACAAGGGGCAGCAAGTGCTGTTCCTGCGCCGCTGCATCGCCGGATTGCGCGCGCTGCTGGCCGATGAGGCGGCGGTGGTTGACGCCGACGTACTGGTCTTCCTCGGCAAAAAATCCCACATCGTCGCGCTCGAAGCGGGCGGCCACAGCGTCACCGACAAAGGCCGCGAATCGCTGGCCGACATCGATGCCCAAGACAAATAAACCCTGCTTAGTTAGCCCCCCCAAACCGGGGTCAGAGCTTTAATGTGCAACGTTTAACATTCTTGCTTAATTGAGGTCAGACCTTAATGGCGTTAAGTTAAGCGGCTTTCTGGCCACAAACCTAAAAACCGTCTTTCCCGCGCAGGCGGGAATCCATGGCACCTTCGCTCATCATAGGTGCCATAGATTCCCGCCTGCGCGGGAAAGACGGAGCTTAACTTAACGCCATTAAGTTCAGACCTCGGTTAAGCAATATCACGACTGCCAAGGGCATGTCTCTTGCTTTTCCTCTTGGCGCGGGGCGTCCAGCCGTGTTGATGCTGTTCTCCTCCATCCCGTTCAAACGCAACTATTTCTTAACCGAGGTCAGGCCTCAGTTAAGAAACAATTGCTTAATTTGCAATTAAATTGACACGGGAATTAACAAAGTTTCGAGTTAAAGCTCTGACCCCGGTTGCAGGAGGTGTTGCCAGGAGGGTAGGTGCGGACGGGCTTGCCGGGGAAGCAGGCGCTACAGTTCGTCGCGGCGCGTGCCTTTGTAGATCAGGGTGCGGATCGCAATTTCGGAGGGGACGTTCATTGCGGCCAGGAATTCCGCCGCTTGCTGCACGCCTACGCTCGGGATCGCGGCAATCGCCTGGTTGACCACGTCCCGGGTGCGGAAATCGGTGCGCGGGCTGGGCGCCTCGCTGCCTTGCGGATCGGCCCGCTGGCGCTGAAAGTCTTCACTCATGTGTGTCGCTTGGCTCGAAAAATGGCTGTCAGTCGACGATGATAGTCTATTTTTGAACAAAGATGTCGATTTGTCTACTAATACCACGCGCTCTTTATGCTTCCACCCGTTCCGCATGCCCCGCCGTCAGCGCCAGCGGCAAGCTTTTGTGCTGGCGTAGCAGTTCTTCGAACGCGGACGCCGCCAGCGGCCGGCTGAAGTAGTAGCCCTGCATTTCGTCACAGCCGTGGCGGCGCAGGTAGTCGAGCTGCTCGGCCGTCTCGACCCCCTCGGCAATCACCGACAGCTTCAGGTTGTGCGCCAGCGCGATGATCGAGGCGACAATTGCGGCGTCGTTGGCGTCGCGCGTGATGTCGGAGACGAACGAGCGGTCGATCTTGAGCACGTCGATCGGAAAGCGCGACAGGTACGACAGGCTCGAATAACCGGTGCCGAAGTCGTCGATCGATAGGTTCACGCCGAGCGACTTCATGCTGTGCAGCAGTTCGACCGCCAGGGTGACGTCGCTCATGAACAGGCTTTCGGTCAGTTCGATCTCGAGCAGCGAGGGCGCCAGCCCGGTGCGGGCCAGCACGTCGCTGATGTCGGACAGCAGGTTCGCCGCCCCGAACTGGCGCGCCGACAGGTTCACCGCCACCCGCAGCATGCCCAGCCCCGCGTCTTGCCAGGCTTTGTTCTGGGCGCAGGCGGTGCGCATGACCCAGGCGCCGATCGGCACGATCAGGCCCGTATCTTCGGCCACCGAGATGAAGCGGTCGGGCGCGACCACGCCCAGTTCGGGATGCTGCCAGCGGATCAGCGCTTCCATGCCGACCACCTGGCCGGTCGCCAGATTGACCTGCGGCTGGTAGTGCAGCACGAATTCGTTGCGTTCGAGCGCGCTGCGCAGGGCGCTTTCGATGCGTACCCGTTCCTGCGCTTCGTCGTTCATGGTCGGCGTGTAGAACTGGAAGTTGTTGCGGCCCAGTTTCTTGGCGCGGTACATGGCGATGTCGGCATGCTCGATCAGGCTGTCGGCCGCGGTGTTGTCGGTCGGGTATACGGCCACGCCTATGCTGCAGGTGACGAAAAACTCCTTGGTCCCGAGCGGCACCGGCTGCGCCACTGCGTCCATCAGGCGCTGCACCACGTCCGCTTGCAGGCGTTCTTCGTGCTCGGTGAGGATGACGACGAATTCGTCACCCGACAGGCGCGCCACGGTGTCGGTCTCGCGCAGGGCCGCGCGCAGGCGCGCCGCCACCGTCATCAACACCACGTCGCCGGCCTTGTGGCCCATGCTGTCGTTGACGAACTTGAAGCGATCGAGGTCGATCAGCAGTACCCATGCCGGCCGCTCGCAGCGCTGCGAGTAAGCCACGGCCTGGCTCAGGCGGTCCTGCAGCAGGCTGCGGTTGGGCAGGCCGGTGAGCACGTCGTGCTGGGCGATGTGGTGGATGCGCTGCTCGGTGTGTTTGCGGGCGGTGATGTCGGTGCCGGTGCCCCGGTAGCCGCGGAAGGCGCCATTGGCGTCGAACACCGGTTCGCCGTTGATGCTGAACCAGCGCGCCTCGCCCTGTTCGTCCACGGTTTCGTATTCGAGGTCGGTGAACGGCGCGCGCGCCGCCAGTTGCGCCATGTGCGCCTTGCCCCAGTCGGTTTCGCGCATGCCGGCCACGGTTTCCCAGCGCGTGCGCCCGATCAGGCGTCCGGCCGCCACGCCGCCTTTTTCGCCGACGCCGCCGGTGATGTCGACAAAGCGCAGGTCGGCGTCCTGTTCCCAGTACCAGTCGGACGACATGGTCACCAGCTGGCGGAAGCGCTGTTCGCTTTCCTGCAGGGCCGCTTCGGTGCGGCGCCGCGCCTGCACGTCGTCGATCAGGCGCTGGTTGGAGAGTTTCAGGTCGGCCGTGCGTTCGTCGACCAGCAACTGCACCCGGCGCGAGCGCTGCACCAGGGTTTGCACGAAGGCGCCGATCAGCAGCGTGAACAACAAGCCGCCGGCCAGGGTCGAGATCGAGCCGGGATGGTTGTGCAACAAGGGGCGCGAGGCGGCGCTGACCACCACGTGCCAGCGCTGGCCGGCCACGTCGAGCGCGGCGCTGTGGCGCTCGCGGTGGCCGGAGGTAGTCCATTGGCGCAGCGCACCGGGGGTCGCGCGCTGCCCGGCGGCGGCCTCCAGCCCGGCGCTGGCGTACACCAGGTGGACCGGGTCGGCGCTGGCGCTGGCGTACACCGCCAACTGGATGCCGTGGTCCAGATCCAGGTCGGCGCCGCGCAGGATCTTGGCGACCAGGTCGCGCGCGCGGATGATGGCGGCGGTGTCGCCGATCAGGGCGGCGCGTCGTTCGGCGGCGCTGCCGAGCGCGGCGCCGGGGCGGTACACCGGCATGATGACTTCGAAGCCGCCTTGCGGACGCTGGTCCTGCGCCAGGCTTAGCAAGCCGGTGGCGGCCGCGCGACCGCTGACGGTGGCTTGTTCGAGCGCGTTCATGACCTGCGCGTTGATGCCGGCGTTCAGGCCGAAGGCCGCTTCATTGCCCTTCATCGGTTCGAGGTAGTCGACCATGCTGTACTGCGCGCGCGGCGGCGCCGGGCGGCGTCCCTGCGCTCCCATTTCGGTAATGCGCGTGCCCGGCACGACTTGCTGCAACTCGGCTTCGACCGCCGCGCGTTCGCCGGCGCCGACCAGGCGGTGGTAGTTGAAGGCCTGGATGAAGGGGTAGCGCCGCAGCAGCGGTTGGGTGAAGTCGTGGAACTGGCGGCGAGTGACCGGGTGGACGGTGGCGAACAGCTGGTTGGTCACTGTCAGTACTTCGACCGCTTCGTCGAGCCCCTGGCGGATCGCGGCCACGCGCACGGCGGCGCGTTGCTGGAAGGCGAGCGCCAGCTTGTCGTCTTCGAGCCGGGCCACGACCACGGCCAGCAGGACGGTGGCGGCCAGGCCGCCCCCGATAGTGAGCGCCGCCGCGACGGTGAGCGAGAACGGCAAGCGACGACGCAACATGTCCTGATTCCTAGAGTTGAGCGCGAGAAATAAGAGGGCGAGAACAGCCGGCGCGCCTTTGCGCAGCGACCGATGCGTCGTTAGTTTGTCACAAAATGATGAAAATCGGTAAGTCGATTGATATTCAGCAACTAAAAAGCCACGCAGGCCTTGTCATTTGAAACGTTTGAAGGGGTGTTGCAGCCATGCGACGACGGCGCGCGCCAGCAGGCGGTTCAGTGCGATGCTGCCCAGGCCGCGCCGGCGCGCCACCCAGCGCTGCATGCGCAAGGCGCGCGGCAAAGGCCGGGCCGCATCGAGCCGGGCCGGGGCCTTGACCGCGAACAGGATGTGGTTGTTGCCGGCCATGCGCTCGAACCAGCAGACGCGGTCGTTGAACATCAGGCGCAGGCGCGCCAGCATGCCGGCATAGCGCGGATCGTAGCTGAAGATATTTGCCACCAGCACGCCGCCGTCGCGCAGGGCGCCGCGGCAGTCGCCGTAGAAGCGCGCCGTGCCCAGCGCCGGCGGCAGGCCGGCCGTGTCGAAGCCGTCGACCACCAGCACGTCGGCGCAGGCGCGCGCGCCGGCCAGCCAGTCGACCGCGTCGGCATGCACCACCGTGAAGCGTTCGTCGTCGGGCGGCACGCAGAATTGCTCGCGCAGGGCGATCACGTCGGCGCGCAGTTCGATCACGGTGATGCGCGCCTGCGGAAAATGGCGGTAGCAGAATTTGGCCAGCGAGCCGCCGCCCAGGCCCACCATGACGATGGCGCGCGGGCGCGGCACGAACAGGGCGAAGCACATGATGGCGCGGCAGTAGGCCAGCACCAGCGCTTGCGGGCGCGAGAGGCGCATTTCGGACTGCACGTCGCCGGGCATGAATTCGAGCGTGCGGCGGTCGCCCCGGGTATGCACCAGCGGCGGGGAGGGGGGCGGCGTGGGCGGGCGCGATGGCTCGGTCGGTGGCGGCATGGTACACGGTGGCGGGAGGCTCGTGCGCCAGTATAGCGGCTCGCTGCGCGGGCACGCCACGCGCCCCTGTTGCGCCCCAGCCGTTTCTGATAAGCTGATCCTTGCCCCGGCTGTGTGCGGCCGGCTTCAAGCGGTGCGCCAGCGGCGCGGCCAACCCGGAGAGATTATGTTTTTAGACCACCCCACCATCACCGCCACCAACAGTTTCACCGAGCCCGATCGGATCGAGCGCCTGACCCGGGTCTATGGTTATGTGGTGGCGCTGGCCGACCTTGCCGGCGTCGACGGCTTCATCGAAAAGTTCACCCAGATCCACGACCACAAGGGCACCCTGATCGTGTTCTGGAACGATGCGCCCAACGAGGTGGAAAAGCAGTTCTTCGCGCAAGCCTGGGCCAGCAAGATCGGTGACGGCAGCAGCAACGTCGAACACGAAGTCTGAGCTCCCACGGCGCGGCCATGGACATCACGACGATGTTGTTTGCGCTCGCGCTGGGCAACCTGAGCCTGGCCGCGGCGCTGTTCTTTTACGAGTATGAGCGCGGCAAGTCGCTGAGCTGGTCGACCTGGGCCATCGCCAAGCAATGCCAGGCCGTGGCCTGGCTGCTGTTGTATTTTAACGGCAGCGGCGTGGTGCCCGACGCGGTCGCGATCCCGGTCGGCTATGGCGTGCTGTTCGTCGGCGTGGGCCTGGAAGCGGGCGCGCTGTGGGAGTCGGCCGGACGGCTGGCCTGGCGCCGCATCGCGTATCCGGTCATGGGCCTGTCGGTGGCGCTGTTTTTGGCCTGCTACGCGATCGACGAAGCCGGCATGCGGGTGGTGGCCGGCGCGCTCATCCTGGGCGTCCTGCACCTGGCCGGCGCGGCGGCCCTGGCGCGCGGCTGGCGCGGCGGCAGCATGCTGCACCGCTTCCTGGTTATCTCGATCACCGTGCTGGCCTTGCTGGTGGCCGCGCGCGGCATCCTGGTGCTGACCATGCCCGAGGGCTGGGGATGGTTGAGCAAGGGCTTGCTGCAGGTCCTGACCTCGGCGGCGCTGTACCTGCTGATGCTGCTCAACGGCTTCGGCTACCTGCTGCTGGCGCGCGAGCACCAGCGCGTGGAACTCGATCGCCTGGCGCTGGTCGATCCCCTGACCGACCTGCCCAACCGGCGCAGCTTTTTCGCGGCGCTGGCGCCGTGGATGGCGCTGGCGCGCCGGCCCGGCCAGCCCAGTTCCCTGGTGATGCTCGACTTCGACCAGTTCAAGCGCGTCAACGACAGCTACGGCCATCCGGCCGGCGACACGGTCTTGCGCAGCGTGGCCGAGGTGTGCAAGCGCCAGCTGCGCGACAGCGATCAATTGGGGCGCCTGGTGGGGGTGGAGTTCGCCTTGCTGCTGCCGCGCACCGGCATCGAGGAAGCCATGCTGGTGGCCGAGCGCATCCGGGCGGCGGTCGAGGCCAGCCCGGTCAAGACCGAGCGCGCGATGATTTCGATGACGGCCAGTTTCGGCGTGACCGTGATCCGCCCGGACGACAGCACGGTGAGCCTGTTCAAGCGCGCCGACGAGGCCCTGCGCGCCGCCAAGGAGGGTGGGCGCAACAAGGTGGTGGCGGCGCCGGCCGCCGCGCCGCCTGTGTGAGGCGCGGCAGCGCCGGGGCGCCGGTCATGACGGCGTCATATATCTTTGCTACTGTGATTGGTTTTGCAGCAGGAGAGCCTTGATGACAACAATACAGAAAGAGGCTTCGATGTACGCTGCCGTCGATTTAGGTTCCAACAGTTTTCGCCTGCACATCGGCAAGCACGATGGCGATGCGATCCGGGTATTGAAAAGCGTGCGCGAGCCAATCCGGCTGGCCGCCGGCCTCGATGCGAAGGGCAACCTGACCGAGGCGGCCATGCAGTCGGCGCTGGCCTGCCTGCGCAATTTCCAGGCGGTGCTCTCGGGCTACCGCCTCGACGCCGTGCGCGTGGTGGCCACCTCCACCCTGCGCGTGGCGCGCAACGGCGCCGCGTTCTTGCCGGCCGCCGAACAAGCCATCGGTTATCCGATCGAGATCATCTCGGGCGAGGAAGAGGGGCGCCTGATCTATATGGGCGTGGCCAGCGCGCTGGCCGAGGCGTCCGAGCGGCGCCTGGTGATCGACATCGGCGGCGGCTCGACCGAAATCATTCTCGGGCGCGGCGCCGATATCGAGCGGGTCGAGTCGTTCAGCATCGGCACGGTCAAGCAAAGCCTGTCGTTTTTTGTCGACGGACGGATCGACGCGGCCTCGTTCGAGGCGGCCATCCTGTCGGCGCGCAGCCACTTCGAAGACGCCGCGCCGCCCTACCATCCGCAGTTCTGGAAGCAGGCCTACGGTTCCTCGGGCACGATCCGGGCGATTGCCGACATCATCGCCAAAAACAACCTGGGCGACGGCAAGCTCAGTGGCGCCGGGCTCGATGCGCTCAAGCTGCGCTTCATCGCCTTCGGCCAGGTGGCCCTGATCGACATGCCGGGCCTGCGGCCGGACCGCGCCGGCACCATCATTGGCGGGCTGGCGATCCTGATCGCGCTGGTGCGCGAACTCGATATCGGCGTCATGCAACCGGTCGAAGCGGGCTTGCGCCTGGGCGTGATGTGGGACCTGTACCTGCGCTCGATGCAGCGCGACCGGCGCGAGGAATCGGTGGCGGCGCTGGCGCTCAAATTCCATGTCGACCAGGACCGCGCGAGGCGCGTGGCGCAACTGGCCAGCGACATGTACGTGCAACTCAAGCCGGCCGCCGACGGCTGCGCCAAGCTGCTGCGCTGGAGCGCGCTGCTGCACGAGATGGGCATGGTGGTGTCGCAGACCGGCTACCACAAGCATGCGGCCTACATGATCGAGAACGCCGACATGCCGGGCTTCACCACGCGCGAGCAGCGCATCATGAGCAAGTTGATCCTGGCGCAGAAGGGCAACCTGCGCAAGGTGACCGAGGCGCTGGCCGATACCGACTTCGCCAAGGCGGTACTGGCGCTGCGCGTGGCGATCCTGCTGATGCATGCGCGGATCGACGCCGACGCAGGGGAACTCAAGCTGCGCATGAAGAACCGCATCGACCTCGAGATCCGGCGCGAGTGGGTGGGCAGCCATCCGACGGTGTCGTACTGGATCGAAAAAGAGCAGGAGTGGTGGGACGAAGTCGGGGTCGATTTCAGCGTGCGCAGCGTGGCGTAGTTCCCACGAAGGGCATGGTTAGTTAGGATTTTTGTATCAAACACCTATCGGTGGTGGCATAATTGCCAACGCCTGATCGGAGAACGGCGTTTGTACGACAAAAATAAGAGGTGACCTTGACCCAGGCCCCCGACGGATTTACCGTGATCGACACCTTGCGCGCGGACCTGCAGCCGGTCCTGCTGCGCGCGGTGCGCGACGCCGACCGCCTGCCAGTGCTGCTGGCGGTGCGCGCCGCAGCACACCCTGATGCACCGTGCATGGAACACGAATTCGCCCTTCGCGACTTGCTCGACAGCGCCTGGGCCGCAACGCCGCTGGCGCTGTTCCACAACGGCGCTCACGCCGATGGCGCCAGCGTCACCCTGGTGCTGGCCGACAGCGGCGGCGCGCCGCTCGACCTGCCCGCAAGCCCGCTCGACCTGCCCGATTTCCTGACGCTGGCGGCCGCCATCACGCTGGCGCTGTCGCATGCGCACCACAGTCGCCTGGTTCACCGCGACCTTTCCGCATCCCACATCCTGTTCGACCCGGCCACGGCCGGCGTGCGCCTGACCGGCTTTGGCCGCGCCACCCCGCTCGACGCGCCGGACGACCCGCAGGCGGACCTGGTGCGGCTCGGCCAGGTGCTGTATCACCTGCTCTGCGGCGAGCCGGCGCCCGCCGCGGCCACGGGCGAGGCCGAGGCGCGCGAGCAGGAGCAGCCCCGGCGCCGTGCGGGGGTGGACCGCATCTGTTCCTCGATCGTGGCGCGCCTGCTCGCGCCCGACCCGGCCCAGCGTTACCAGAGCGCGGCCGGGCTGTACGCCGACCTGCAGCACTGCCGCTCGATGCTCGAAGCGCAGGGCCGGGTCGAACCCTTCGTGCTCGGTTGCCACGACGGCGCGCTGCGCGTGCGCATTCCGGCGCAGCTGGTCGGGCGCGCGCCGCAACTGGCGCTGCTGAGCGAGGCGCACCGGCGCGCGGCGGCCGGCGCCGCGCCGCAACTGGTGCTGGTGTCGGGCCGCGCCGGCACCGGCAAGTCGGCGCTGATGACGGCGCTGCGCCATTCCGAGGCGGCGGCCGGGGCCACCGTCATCGCCGGCAAATTCGACCAGCGCCAGCGCGACATCCCGTACGCCTCCCTGGCCCAGGCCTTCCAGTCGCTGGTGCGCGAGCGCCTGCGCGAGGGCGAGGCCGCGCTGGCGCCGTGGCGCAGCGCGCTGACAGGGGCGCTGGGGGCGGACGCGCGCCTGATGCTCGACCTGATTCCCGAGCTGGCGCTGGTGATCGGTGCCCATCCGAGCCCGCCGCCGCTGGCGCCGCCGGAAGCGCAGAGCCGTTTCGACAGCGTGTTCCGGCGCTTCCTGCAAGCCTGCCGGCGCCCCGGCACGGCGCTGCTGCTGTGCCTCGACGACGTGCAGTGGATCGACCCGGCCAGCCTGAAGCTGCTGTCGCACCTGCTCACCCATCCCGGCATGGACCACGTGCTGGCGATCTGCGCGTGGCGCACGCGCGCGGAGGGCGGCGGGCACCCGATGGCGCTGGCGCACGACGCCATGCTGGCCGCCGGCGCCGGGGTGCGCGCCGACGTCAACGAAATCGTGCTCGATGCGCTGGACCGCACGCAAGCCTGCGAACTGGTGGCCGCGGCGCTCGATTGCGCCAGCGCCGAGGCGGCCCCGCTGGCGGCGCTGGTGTTCCCCAAGACGGCCGGCAATCCGTTCTTCACCTTGCAGTTCCTGACCCGCCTCGGCGAAAACCGCCTGCTGCGCTTTAACGACGATTGCGCGCGCTGGGAGTGGGATGCGCAGGCGATCGCCGCGCGCGCGTTTTCCGACAACGTGATCGACCTGATGGTGGCGCGCCTGGGCCAGCTGCCCGGCTGCACCCTGGACCTGGTCAAGCTGCTCGCTTGCCTCGGCCCCGACGCCGGCCTCGACACCATCGCGCTGGTGTCGGGCATGTCGCTGCTCGAGACCGACGAAACCCTGTGGCCGGCCGCGCGCCTCGGCCTGATCGTGCGCGAGCCGGGTAACTACCGCTTCGCCCACGACCGCGTGCAGGAAGGCGCGTACTCGATGATCGCGCCGGCGTCGCTGCCCGAACGGCACCTGCACATCGGGCGCCTGCTGCGCGAGAGCGTGGCGCCGGAGGCGCTCGACCAGCACGTGTTCGACATCGTGCATCACCTGAACCGGGCGCGCGCGGCGAGCGCCGCGCCGCGCGAGCTGCGCGACCTGGCGCACCTGAACGCGCTGGCCGGGGCCAAGGCGCGCAACGCCATCGCCTATGATTCGGCGCGCAATTACTTTAGCCTGGCGGCCGGCCTGACTCCCGCGCGCGCATGGAAAGATGACCTGGACGGGACCTACGCCATGTACGCCGCGCTGGCCGAATGCGAATACCTGTGCGGCCGCCTGGAGCGCGCCGGGCGCCTGTTCGAGCTGCTGGTGGAGCAGGCGCGCTCGCGCATCGACCTGGCCCGGGTGGCCTTGCTGCGCCTGGCCGTGTACCAGCTGCGCGGGCGCTTCGACCAGGCGGTTTCGGTGGCGCTCGAGGCGCTGGCCCTGTTCGGCGTGAGCTTCCCGTCGGCGTACGCCGAAATCGACTGGGCCCTGGGCGAAGAGCGGGCCGCGATTGCGCAGCGGATGGCCGGGCGCGACATCGCCAGCCTGGGCGCGCTGCCGGCGAGCACCGACCCGGAAGTGGCGATCGTGTCGGAACTGCTCTCCGACGTCGGCGCGGCGGTGTTTTCGTCGCGCCCGGAGCTGTACTTCCTGCTGGCGGCCAAGGCGCTCAACCACACGCTCACGCACGGGCGCACCGAATCGTCCTGCATGACGTATTCGCGTTACGCGATCCTGCTGGTGTCGCTGGGCGCGATCGACGATGCATTCGCGTTTTCGGCGCTGGCCATCGAGCAGGTGCAGTTCAACGCGCCGCCGTCCAAGCGCAGCGGGCGCCTGCGCTTCGTGCATGCGGCCTATATCCACTCGTGGCGCGACCCGATCGCCACCAGCGTCGAACCGCTGCGCGATGCGTTTGCCAGCTGCGAACGCGCCGGCGACCTGCCGCATGCCGGCTACGCGGCCCATGTCGCGACCTGGAACGCGTTCGAGGCCGGCCTGCCGCTGGCCACCGTGCGCCAGATGGCGGCGCACTACCAGGGCTTCGCGCGGCGCCACGGCAACCAGGCCCTGCTGCGCCTGTTGCGCGGTTACGAACAACTGGCCGCGACCTTGATCGGCGAGGACGGCGCCGACGATGCCGGCGGCGCGATCGCCGACTTCGGCCAGGGCAGTTTCGGCGCGGCCCGCGCGCGTTACCTGCTGATGCGGCAGGTGGCCGCTTTTATCTTCGGCCGCTACGACGAAGCGCTGGAGGCGGCCGAAGCGGCGGGGGCCAACCTGCATTTCTTCCTGGCCTCGTTCAACGAAACCACCCATCACTTTTATCACGCGCTGGCGATGACGGCGCTGTACCGCGCGGCCCCGCCGGCGCGCCGGCGCCGCCTGCTCGAAGCGGTGTGCGACAAGTACGCGCTGCTGGCCGGGTGGGCCGCGTCGTGCCCCGTCAATTTCGCCAACCGCTATCTGCTGGTGGGCGCCGAACTGGCGCGCATCGACGGCAATCCGGCCGCAGCGATGGATGGTTACGAGGCGGCGATCGCGTCGGCCACGGCTGGCGGTTTCGTGCAGAACGCGGCGCTGGCCTGCGAACTTGCGGCGGCCTGCTGCCGCGAACGCGGCGAGCTCGCCGGGGCGATTGCGTACGGGCGGCGCGCATTGCAGGCCTGGGGCGACTGGGGCGCGCTGGCCAAGGTGCGCGACTTGCTGCGCCGCTATCCAGAGTTGGCGACATCACCTGCAGCGTGACGCAATCCTGAAAATATTTCTTTGTGGAATGTTATCCACGTCAATATTCGAGGCAGGGTGGGGCACGCTGTGCGGCATTGTCTGCCGAGTTGCCGTAATGTTGCATTAACTCAAAAAAGTGCTGCGCGTCGGCAATTGAGTAAATCGTATATACTGTTTAAATCGATATTGAACGGAGTCACTCAATGAGCAAGACAGCAAGCGCAAAAACCAACGGACACGCCATTCCCGACCTGAAAGAGGTGGCCCCGGCCGCACGCGCCACCAGGACGACGCCAAAGAAAGCCGGCGCAACGACGGCGGCGACAAAGAAAACCGGCGCGACGAAAGCGGCGCCGGCCAAGCCGGCCGTAAAGACGCCTGAAGCGCCACGCGCCAAGGCGGCGGCGAAAGCGCCGGCCAAGGCCAGCGCCCGGGCGCCGCTCAAAGCGGCGCCAGTCAAGCCGGCGGCGGCCAAGCCGGTAGCGGCCAAGGCGGCAGCGGCCAAGGCGGTAGCGGCCAAGCCGGTAGCGGCCAAGCCTGCGCCAGCCAAGCCGGCAAGCGCCAAGGCGGCCCCGAAACGCAGCACCGCCACGCCAGCGAAGGCGGCGCCCAAGCAGGCCGCGCCGACGGCCGAGGTCGACGCCGGCGCGCGCGAGAAGGCGCGCAAGCCCAAGCTGGTGCGCGACAGCTTCACCATGCCGGAGCAAGAGTACGCGGTGCTCGGCCAGGTCAAGAAAGCCTGCCTGAAAGCCGGCTTCGAGATCAAGAAGAGCGAACTGCTGCGCATCGGCGTGGCCCTGATCAGCGACCTCGATATCGCGACCTTGCAAAAAGTGCTGTCGAGCCTTCCGCAGCTCAAGACCGGCCGCCCGAAAAGCGAATAAGCCGGCAGCGCGTGTCATCAAGGCGACACGCGCTTGTCACTGGCATGACAAATTGCGCAGTTAGTCTGTGCTTCGTTGCTACTCAAAAGGACGACGCATGCACAAGCTCCATTCCTCTCCCGAGACAAAGTCGGTCGCCCCGCGCCTGATCCTGAGCCTGGCATCGACGCCGGCCGAAGTGCGCGAAGTGCAGCGCCTGCGTTACAAGGTCTTCATCGAGACGATGGGCCTGGCCGCGCTGGTCAACCCCGAGCGGCTCGACCGCGACGAATTCGACGAGCATTGCGACCATCTGATCGTGCGCGACGCCTCCACCCTGAAAGTGGTGGGCACCTACCGCGTGCTCAGTCCCGCCAAGGCACGCCTGGTCGGGCGCCTGTACGCCGAAAACGAATTCGACCTCGGTCGCCTGAACCATCTGCGCAACCGCATCATCGAAGCGGGACGCGCCTGCATCCATCCCAAATACCGGGGCGGCAGCGTGATCATGCTGCTGTGGGCCGGGCTGGCCGACTACATGCGGCGCGAGCGCTGCGATTTTCTGGCCGGTTGCGCCAGCATGAGCGTGGCCGACGGCGGCCACAATGCGGTCGCGGTGTACCAGTCGTTGATCTACAAGCACGCCGCGCCGGCCGAATACCGGGTTACCCCGCATTTGCCGTTCCCGATCCGCGCGTTGGCGCCGGCGGCCAGGGCGCAGGTGCCGGCGCTGGTCAAGGGCTATGTGCGATCGGGCGCGTGGCTGTGCGGCGAGCCGGCCTGGGATCCTGATTTCGAGAGTGCGGATTTGTTCCTGCTGCTGCCGCTGGCGAACCTGGACAGTCGCTATGCGCGGCATTACGGGGTGGCGTAGCTGGCGTCCGCACGGGGGCTCGGTGTGGATGCAGCGCGCTTGCGAAGGGATAAAGCGTTACCATGTGCCGCTACAACGGGCGCCGGACAATGCGCTGCCGGCGCCAGGCAGCATGCTTGACTGCCTAGTGCATTGACGCGTTGGACAAGTCCTTCAAGTCGCGGATGCTCATATCCGACTTTTCGTGCATGCGCAGCAAAATGGTCGCACCCACGGCCAGTTTCCGATGACGGATCTTGCTGATGATTGGCGGCTGCACTTCCAGCACGCGGCACAACTCCGCATCGTTCTTGAGGTTCATCTTTTCGATCAAGGTGTCGAGCAGCTTGTTCGGCACAAAGCTCGATGGTTCGAGCGCTCGAGCGCGGTTCATCGCCTCGATCATTTCCAGTTTCTTTTGCCGTACGTTCATCGTACTCCTCCAAAGATTATTTTTTCATTGATGGGGGACTGATCGACTGTTGGTCAACTTCAACCCGGTTGTTACATTCTGATATATTTCATGCATCACGGGTTTGGTTCGATGATACTACCGAAAGAATATACTCGCAGCAAAGTTGATAAATTAAACGACGGAAATGCGGCTTTTAACGCACATCTTGCACAATTTGCAATCCTGAGCGGGTCAAAATGAGGGTTTTGTCGGCTTGAGCGGCTGCGGCGTGAGAATGTGTGACCATGATGGCGGACGCGCCGCTGGCTTTGACCTCGTTGCGCAGCAAGGCCAAAATGCTGTCGGCGGTTTCGGGATCGAGGTTTCCGGTAGGTTCGTCGGCCAATACCAGGGCCGGGCGATGCACCAGCGCGCGCGCGATCGCCACGCGCTGCATTTCGCCGCCGGAGAGCTGGCGCGGGAAGTCGCCGCCACGTCCTTTCAAGCCGACCGCGGCCAGCATGGCGCCGGCGCGTTCCTGGCTTTGGCCGTTCAGCAGCAGCGGCAGGGCCACATTCTGTTCCAGCGTCAGGTGCGGCAGCACGTGGAATGCCTGGAAGATGAACCCCATGCGCGTGCGGCGCAAGCTGGTGGCGGCGTTGTCGTCGAGCGCCGACATGCTCTGGCCGTCGATCAGGATTTCGCCGCTGTCGGGCGCGTCGAGGCCGGCGATGAGGTTCAGCAGGGTCGACTTGCCGACCCCCGATTCGCCCATGATGGCGACGAATTGGCCAGCCTCGAAATGGTGCGACAGGCGGTTCAGGACCGGGCGGCCGTTGTAGTTTTTGGCGAGATCGCGCAGTTCGAGCATGGGTGTGGTCAGTCCTGTGAATACGATTGGTTACGATTAGCGGGTCAGGGCGCGGCGCAGCGCAAAGCTGGCCGCATCGACCAGCGCCACCAGTAGCAGCATGGCGATGATGGCGGTGGCCGCGCTTTGCATCTGGAACAGCGACAGGTGAAATTTGAGCATCTGGCCAAGGCCGCCGGCGCCGACCACGCCCAGCACGGCGGCGGCGCGGATATTGTTCTCCCAGCGGTACAGGGTGTACGAGAGCATCTGGGGCAGGGTTTGCGGCAGGGTGGCGTAGCAGAACGCGGCGCCGGGCGAGGCGCCGTTGGCAAGCAGCGAGCGTTCCGGGTGCGGGTCGGTGTTTTCCAGCGCGTCGGCGAACAGGCGTCCGAGCACGCCGCTGGTGTGCGCGGCCAGCGCCAGGGTGCCGGCGAACGGCCCCAGGCCGGCGGCCACCAGCAGCAGCGAGGCCCACACCAGTTCTGGAATCGAGCGCAGCACGTTGAGCAGGGCGCGCGAGGCGGTGCGCTGGACGCGGCCGAAGCGCCCCGCGGCCGACATCGACAGCGCCAGGCCGCCGCCCACCGCCAGCAGGGTGCCGATGGCCGACATCGACAGCGTTTCAAGGGCGGCCAGCGCGGTCTTGCGCAAGAATGCCGGCGCGGTCTCGGGCGGGGCGAAGCCGGCCAGGAATTCCATCGTCACGGTGGCCGCGTCGGGCGAGAAAAAGGCCGACCATTCCAGCGGCAGCGAGGCGAAGCTGGCCACCACCAGCGCCAGCAGGGCCGCGCCGAGCAGCCAGGTCGAATACTGGCGTGGCGGCGGCGCGGGCAGGCGGCGCGTCATCCGAGCCTCCGGCGCAGCAGTTTGGATACCCAGTCGGCCAGCGCGACCAGCAGCACGAACATGATCAGCATGGTACACACTTCGCCGCCGGCCATCATGCGGGTCGATTCATCCATGCGCTGACCGAGTCCGCCGGCGCCCACGAAACCGATCACCGCCGAGCCGCGGATGGCGCACTCCCAGCGGTAGACGGTGTACGACACCAGTTCGGCGCCCGACTCGGGCAAGGCGCCGTACAGCAGGGCGGCCAGGCGCGAGCTGCCGTTGGCGAGCAGCGTTTCGGTGGCGTGGGCGTCGGACGATTCGAGGATTTCGGCGTACACCTTGCCCAGCATGCCGCAGTAAGTGAGCGCAATGGCCAGCACGCCGGCGGTCGGGCCAAGGCCCACCACGCGCACGAACAGGATCGCCCAGACCAGTTCGGGCACGCTGCGCAGCAGCACCAGCACCCAGCGCACGACCTGGCGCAGCGCGCTGGCGGCCCAGTGCATGCGCCCCGTGCCCAGGCGCGAGACCGACAGGCGCTCGGTGACGATCAGGGTGGCGGGAATGGCGCCGAGCAGCGCCAGGGTCAGGCCGGCGGTGGCGATGGCCACCGTTTGCCAGGTTTCACGCAGCACCATCGACAAGAACTCGGGCGAATGGGCCGGCGTCAGGAAGCCGGACAGAAAACCGCCGGCAGCCTTCAGGCTTTGCAGGTCGAACAGGATCCACGGTTTGAACTCGCTGAACAGCATGGCGGGCCATAGCAGCGCGGCGCCGATGACGAGCATGGCCACGCGTGCGCGCCATGCCGGGTCCGGATGGTGTTGGAGGGAAGGGGGCATGCGCTGCGGGCAGGCTAAAAGCAGGCGCCGATGGCCAGGCGATCGGGCGTTGGGTGCGTTTCGTGCGGATGCGGCGCGACCGATTCGTTCTGGTACAGGGCGGCGATCATGGCGTCGCTGACGTCGTCGCGCGCGCAATCGAAGACGATGCGGCCGTCGCGCAGCCCGACGATGCGGGCAAAATTGGCGCGCGCCATCTCCACCTGGTGCAGGCTGCAGATCAGGGTGGCGTTGCGCCTTGCCGCCTCCTGCTGCAGGGCCGAGAGGGTCAGTTGCGACAGGGCCGGGTCGAGCGCGGAGAGCGGCTCGTCGACCAGGAACACCTTGGCCGACGAGAGCAGCAGGCGCGCCAGGCCGCAGCGCTGGCGCTCGCCGCCCGACAAGCGGTCGACCCGCGCATACAGTTTGCCGCCAAGGCCGAAGCGGGCCAGCGCATCGTAGGCGGCATCCGGATCGCGCGGCTTGAACAGGGAGGACAGTGCCTGGAGCAGGCTCCAGTGCGGCAGGCGCGCCGCCAGCACCGCGCTGACCACGCGCTGGCGCGGCGGCAGGGGCGGCGTTTGCGGCGCCAGGAACAAATCGGCGCGCAGGCGGTGACGCGCCTTGCCGCTCAAGGACCACGGTTGCCGGCCGAAGGCCTGGAACACGCCGTCGGCCGGCGCGTGGGCGCAGGCCAGGGTGTGCAGCAAGGTGGTCTTGCCGGCGCCGGAAGGGCCGATCACGGCCAGTTGCTCGCCTTGTTCCACCACCAGGTTGATCGCGTGCAAGGCCGGCGCGCGCGTGCCGGCCTGATGCCGCACGGTGAGTTTTTCGAGCCGGTAGGTGGTCATGCGCGCGCTTCGCTAGCTTACTTGAGCAGCTTGGCGCTGCGCGCGGCCGCTTCGATGGCCTTGTAATTGTCGGGCGTGGTCGGCACGAACTTGCTCGCTTTTTGCAGCTCCAGGATTTCCTTGCCTTCAGGCGTGGACTTGTCGAGGGCGAGGAAGGCGTCGGTCAGCTTCTTCTTCATCGCGGCCGGCATGTCGGAGCGCACGCTCCAGTTGTAGTCGAAGTAGCCGGGGGTGGTGTAGAACACGCGCACGGCGGCCGGATCGACCTTCTTCTCGGCGACCAGTTTTTCCCAGACCGAGATATTGAGCGCGCCCGCGTCGACCTTGCCGCCGGCGACAGCGGCCACGGTGGCGTCGTGCGCGCCCGAGTAGGCCACTCTTTTGAGGTCGGCGTCCGGATCGATCCTGGCGGCCAGCAGGTACGAGCGCGGCATCAGGTGGCCCGAGGTCGACGACTCGGAACCGAAGCTCAAGGTCTTGCCCTTGAGGTCATCGAGCTTGTTGATGTCGGCCTTGGTGGTGACGAACACCGAGCGGAAGGCGGTATCTTCCTGGCGCTGCACCAGCGGCGTGACCTGGCCCTTGCTGCGCACATTGGCCTGCACGAAGGTGAAGCCGCCGAACCAGACCAGGTCGAGGCGCTTGTTGACCAGGCCTTCGACGGCGGCCGGATAATCGGTGACCGGGGTGAATTCGACCTTCAGGCCGGTGGCCTTGGCCAGGTAGTCGCCCAGCGGCTTGAACTTGCGCTGCAATTCGGTCGGCGCTTCGTCGGGAATGGCCGACACGCGCAGCACGCCCGGGGTAACCTGGGCGAGGGCGCTGGCGCCGGCCAGCAGCAAGGTGGCGCCGATTGATGCAGCCAGCATGGTGTTAAGGGTGCGCCGGGTGGAGAAATTGGTCATGGTAGCCTGTCCTGGGATGGTCGATGGGGGAGCCAGCCAGCGAGCACGCTTGAACGCCGGGTGGACCGTGAAATACGGGATATTCAGCTATGATAACAAAAACACCCACGCAGCGATTTCGATTGACCAATAAAACTATGCCGACCTCCAGCCTGGCCGATGCGCGCGACGCGCGCTCGGGTGACGCCATCGCCTCCGAACTGCGTGCCGGCCTGCTCGGCAGGGAGGCGGCGATTTCGCCCAAATTTCTCTACGACGCGCTCGGTTCGCGCCTGTTCGAGGCCATTTGCGAGCTGCCCGAGTATTATCCGACCCGCACCGAGGCGTCCATCGCGGTGCGCCACGGGGCCGAGATCGCGCGCGCGGTCGGTCCCGGCGCCACCATGATCGACCTGGGCGCGGGCAACTGCGCCAAGGCGGCGCGCCTGTTCCCGCTGCTGCATCCGGCCCAGTATGTGGCCATCGATATCTCGTACGATTTCCTGCGCGAGTCGATCGAGCGGCTGCAACAGCGCTTTCCGCATATCGAGATGACCGGGCTGGGGCTCGATTTTTCGGAGCGGCTCGCCTTGCCGGGCGTGGTGCGTGCGGAAAAACGGCTGTTTTTCTATCCCGGTTCGTCGATCGGCAACTACACGCCGGAGCAGGCGCGCGCGTTCCTGGGCCGCTTGCGCGACGGCTGCGACGACGATGGCGCGCTGCTGATCGGGATCGACCTGGTCAAGGACGCCGCCACGCTCGACGCGGCCTATGACGACGCCATCGGCGTCACGGCGGCCTTCAACCTGAACATCCTGCGCCACGTGAACCAGCTCATCGGCGCCGATTTCAACGTGGCGCAGTGGCGTCACCGCGGCTTTTTCAACCCCGTTGAGAGCCGGGTCGAGATGCACCTCGAAGCGCGCGAAGCGTTGAGCGTGCGCTGGCCGGGCGGCGAGCGGTTTTTTACGGCGGGCGAGCGTATTCATACCGAGAACAGTTACAAGTACCGCCAGAGCGCGGCGGTCGGCCTGTTGGAGCAGGGCGGATTTCGCAGCGTGCATGTGTGGACCGATCCCGATCAGTGGTTCGCGGTCGTCTACGCGCGTGCGATACCGCGATGAGCATGCGCGACCTATACGACAGCGTACGCAAACGCTCGCTGATGCTGGCCGAGCCGCTCTCGGACGAAGACTGCGGGGCCCAGTCGATGCCCGACGCCAGCCCGGTCAAATGGCACCTGGCGCATACCACCTGGTTTTTCGAGACGTTCATATTAGAGCGCTTCGAAGAAGGCTTCGCGCCGTTCCATCCGGCCTTCCGGGTCTTGTTCAACTCCTATTACAACGGCATCGGCGAGCGCCATCCGCGCGCCCAGCGCTCCTTGCTGACCCGTCCCGCCATGCGCGAGGTGCGCGCTTACCGCGCCGATGTGGATGCGCGCGTGGCGCGCTTGCTGGCGGCGCAGCCGGACGACGACCTGCTGCGCCTGCTGGAACTCGGTTTGCAGCACGAGCAGCAGCACCAGGAACTCATTCTCACCGATGTGAAGCACATGCTGGCGCAGAACGCCATGTGGCCCGCGTATATCGATAGCGCGCTGCCACGCTCGCCATCGGCCGCGCCGCTGGCGTGGATCGCTTTTGACGGCGGCCTGGCCGACATCGGCCATGCGGATGCCGGTTTTTGCTTCGATAACGAACTGCCGCGCCACCGCCAGTATGTGGCGCCGTTTGCGCTGGCCTCGCGCCTGGTCACCAATGGCGAGTACCTGGCCTTCATCGAGGCCGGCGGCTATCGCGAGCCGGCGCTGTGGTTGTCCGAGGGCTGGGAGCGCGTGTGCGAGCTGACACTGGCGCACCCGCTGTACTGGCAGCGCGACGCGCACGGGCAGTGGCACGAATTTACCCTGCACGGCATGCTGCCGCTCGATCCTGCGCGGCCGGCCACGCATCTGTCGCTGTATGAAGCCGACGCCTTCGCGCACTGGATGGATGCGCGCCTGCCGACCGAGGCCGAGTGGGAAGTCGCCTGCGCCGGCATCGGCACGCTCACGGGTGGCTTGCATCCGGCATGCGCGCCGCAGGGCGAGGGTTTGCGGCAGATGTTCGGCGCGTGCTGGCAGTGGACCAGCAGCAGTTACGCCCCGTATCCCGGCTACGCCTGCGCGCCCGGCGCGCTGGGCGAATACAACGGCAAATTCATGCTCAACCAGTACGTGTTGCGCGGCTCCTCGTGCGCCACGCCGCCGGGGCATGCGCGCGCCAGCTACCGCAATTTCTTCCCGGCCGGCGCGCGCTGGCAGTTCACCGGCATCAGGCTCGCGCGATGAAGGGCACCAGAGGTTTGCGCTTGCGTATATTGAACCGCCGGGCCAACGCGTATGTGCTCGGCCATCCGCTCGAATTCGCATGGCGCACGCTCAAGGGCTTCAAGGCCAACCAGGGCTTGCTGCTGGCCGGCGCGGTGGCCTATTACGCGCTGCTGTCGATCGTGCCGTTCCTGATGCTGGTGGTGGTGGCGCTGTCGCACTTCATCGACCAGGCCGAGTTGCTCTCGACCCTGGGGCGCTACCTGGAGTGGCTGGTACCGGGGCAGTCGAAAGCCATCGTGGGCGAACTGGCGCACTTCATGGACGATCGCGACCTGGTGACCTGGGTGCTGTTCGCCAGCATGCTGTTTTTTAGTTCGCTCGCCTTCACCGCGCTGGAAAACGCGATGAGCGTGATCTTCCATCACCGCGTGGCGATCCGGCGGCGGCGCTTTTTGATATCGGCGATCCTGCCTTACTGTTATATCCTGGCGCTCGGCGCCGGCATCATGATCGTCACCCTGGTGGCGGGCACCTTGCAGGTGATGGGCGAGGAGAGCGTACACTTCCTCGGCTACGAATGGTCGCTCGGCGGCGTCTCGGGCGTGCTGCTGTATTGCCTGGGGCTGAGCGGGGAAATCCTGGTGCTCAGCTCCATCTACCTGGTGATGCCGGTGGGGCGCTTGTCGCTGTCGCACGCGCTCATTGGCGGCGTGACGGCGGCGCTGCTGTGGGAAATCGCGCGCCATGTGCTGGTCTGGTATTTTTCGACCTTGTCGCAGGTGAATATGGTGTACGGGTCGATGACGACCGCCATCGTGGTCATGTTCAGCCTGGAGATCGGGGCAACCTTGCTGCTGTTCGGCGCGCAGGTGATTTCGGAATACGAGCGGGCCGGGCGCAATGAGCAGAACAAGGAGCCGATTCCGATGACGACCCGGCCGGCGGATTGATCGGTTGCGCAAGACTGCGACAAGAAGATAGCGAGAATATGGCGACAAGATGGCGATAATGTTTGCTGCATCGCACAAGCGTGTGCTACACTACGTTCAGTGGTGAGGTTCAAACGAACCGAAACCCTATCCGGAGCCTGCACCGCCGCGCAATATGTGTAATGTCGCAAGGTAGATGGTCGCAACCGCCTGGATTTGTAATTCCGAATACGGTAGTCGATTTACACGTCAGGGCACCACGCAGATAGCATGGGCGTCTGGGACACGATTAAAGCATTGGTACTACATTGGATTAGAGCTCGCTTCGGCGGGCTTTTTTTTCGTCCGTTTTTGACTTCAGGATGCGCGCATGGTGAGCAGGGCGATGCCCCGGCGCCGGCAGAGCGCTGTCGATGGGGCTGTCAGGGACGCGGCGCCAGGACGCGCCCCGGCCATCGTTCACGAACTCAGGCGGAAAACGTCGCCCGTCCCGGCGCCGCGCCGGCCGGCAAGCCGGGGTTCTGCAGCGGCAGGCCGAACTGCTCGAACGGAATGTCGCTCATGAAGGTCCACCAGGCGGAATGCACGATGCGGGCATCGCTGACCGGGTCGTCCGCCGGCACGCGTTCGATGTCGAATGCGCAGTCGATGCTGCAATCGCAGTTGGCGGCGGCCGTCAGGCCGCGCCAGTCGGGCGGCGGCGTCATCTTGTTCAAATGCGCCGATACGCCGACCATCCTGGCGCGCAGGCCGGTGCTGGCGGTCCAGTCGATGTCGCAGGTGTTGAGCCATGCATGATAGATCTGGGTGGTTCCCAGTTCCTTGCGCAGGCAGGCCATTTCGTGCTCGCTCATAAAACCATCTTGCTTGAGTGCCCAGAAGGTGCCGGTTTCTTGCCAGTAGGCGACCGCCTTGAGGGTTGCGCTACCGCTGCGCGCGCCGAGGGCGCGGGTGACTGCAGCTTGCAGCTCGGCTTTGTTGGAATAATCTGGCATGGGGTTCTCCGTTTCGACGTCATTCGTATGGGGTCAACATGCAACGCTTACTCGGATTCTTCCCGGGTTTGCTCCGGTGAGGGCGATGCCGGACTGTGGCTCGCCTGGAAGCGCATGCTTGTAACATGATCTATATCAAGTTCCGTGCCAGCGCCGGACCGGGCTGGATTTTCGCTCCCTGCCCGGCGGCGTGGCAAAATGCCGCTGCGCGAGCGTGTCAACATCGCTCTTTTTACATGCAAGCGATTACACCTGATTGTAAATATGATCCAGTCTGGCGTGTGGCTTTACATGCAGGCGCTCGCTGCCAGCAGCCCACTTTCCTTAACCAGCTTCAGGCCCCTGAAGCACTGCGACGAATGCGTAAGCCAAAGCTCATGATTGCAGAAACCTACCCCAGGCCCGAATTGATTCTCGCCGTCACCTGTTCACATTGCTCACAGGAAGCCTCGGTCTCGGTTGGCTATGGCGACCACGCCGGCACCCTGCGCATATGCGAGGAATTCCATTGCGTTCACTGCGGGCAGAGGTGGCATGGGGACGACACGGGATTCCTGCAGCCGGGGCCACGCGCGCGCATGCTCGAGGCATTCGGCGAGTGGACGGTCTCGATGGGGCGGGCCAGGTCGACATTCGACGCCGTCAAGGTGCTGCGCGCTGCCCTCGGCCTCGAACTGCTCGCCGCATATGCCTTGCTCAAGCATGAATCGGGGATCGTGTTCTCCGGGACGGTGCAAGAGTGCGAGTGGCTGACGCGATTGCTGGAAAAGGCTGGGGAAAGCCCGATGATGAACGCGCTGACGCCGATGTCGGAGAGCTGCCGCAATGGGTAATATGCCGTTGATATTTGACGCGACGACGTATGAGTATCTGAGAAAAATGCGATGGACCCCGCATCGCGAAGTTCTTCCGGCACCATTTCTCGCCTGCCTGGTCGCCGACGGCTATACGGTATTCCCTAAGGCAAAACAGTTCTTTCAGCGCTTTGGCGGACTGGGGGGCGACATGCCCGCGTACCGGCTTGAGGGTGCGCTCGATCGTATCGATTTCGATCCGGCGCGTGCCATCGCCTGTACCTGCCGCGAGACGGTGCGCGGGTACGAAGCGCGGGTGCGGGAACAACTGGCCGTGATCGGCATGGCGTATGACGGCTACATGACCTTGCTGTTATCCGAGTCCGGTCGCATGTTCGGCGGCTACGACGACTTTCTGTGCCTGATCGGTAGCGATGTGCAGGACGGCATGAACACGCTGTTCAACCGGCGCCAGATGCCGGAATTGCCGTAGGCGTACGGTGCCCTCCACCGAATACAACAGCGCGCGCCCCGCAGGCAGGAAGTTCTCCTCGAAAATGGTACATTGGCTGTGACGACAGAGGAGAGCGCCCATGCCAAACATCCACGCGATTATCTTCGACCTGTACGGCACCTTGTACGACGTGCACTCGGTGTCCCAAGCCTGCGAGCACGCCTACCCCGGCCATGGCGAGGCCATCGCCCGCCTGTGGCGCCAGACCCAGATGGACTACACCTGGCTGCGCAGCCTGATGGAGCGCTACGCCGATTTCGACACCGTCACCGAAGACGCCCTGCGCTTTACCTGCGCCAAACTGGGCCTGCCGCTGCTGGCCGGCACCGTGCGCCAGCTCAGCGAGCAGTACCTGCGCCTCGCCCCCCATCCCGAAGCGCCGGCCACCCTGCGCCGCCTGCACGACGCCGGCGTGCCGATGCTGATCGCCTCGAACGGCTCGCGCCACACCATCAACCAGGTGGTGGCGAACTCGGGCCTGAAATGGGCCTTCGACCAGTTCGTCAGCGTCGACGAGGTCGAGGTGTTCAAGCCGCACCGCAAGATTTACCTGCTGGCCGAACAGCGCGCCGGCTATCCGCGCGAGAACATTCTCTATGTCTCCGCCAACGGCTGGGATGCGAGTGCGGCCAGTTTGTTCGGCTTTCCGGTATGCTGGGTCAATCGCGATGGCGGCCCGCTCGACGAGCTCGGTGCCACGCCCGCCGTCATCGTGCCCGACCTGGCCGCGATGGCCGACTGCTTGCTCGCCCTGCGCTGACGCCCGCATCGAGCAGATCACTGGAAGGCGGCGCGAAACTTGCGTATGATGCGGATTCTGTTTCGCCCCACCATTAATTACTTACTCCATCCAACAGCCATGCGCGAAAGCCTGCTCACTCCGTCGCTCTCGCCCTCCGCAGCGCCAGCTGCCAAGCTGTATTCGCTGCAATCGTCCTTTGTGCTGGCGTTTTTCGGCGGGCCGTTTGCGATCATCCTGTATTCGGCGCTCAATTCCTGGAAGCTCAGGCGGCCGCTCGACGCACTGGTCTACCTGGCCGGCCTGGCACTGGCTGTGACTTATCTCGCCGCCATGCTGACCCGGTATGCGCCGCTCGTGAGCCTGATCGATGTCATCGGCAACAGCGCCGGCGAGGCCTTGTGGCGCGCGCTGGCGCTGGCGTTGACAGGCATTGTGTATCTCCTGCATCGCAAGCAACACCGTTCCGCCGCCTTGTTCGGCGCCACGTCGCCGTCGCCATGGATTCCGGCGATTGCCTGCGCCGTCCTGGCGTACGGCATGAAGAAAGCGGTGCAGTTCTACGTTGTGGCTGGCCTCGCATGAACGATCATGGTGTGTTATCGGCGCGCGATTACAGCCGGCGCGTGCAGGGCTTGATCGAGCGTAACCGCTATGCGCAAGCGCGCGATGAGCTCGGCGAGGCGCTGGCCCGGTATCCCGACGACAGCGACCTGCTGTACGGCGCGGCGCTGCTCGATTACCTGACCGGCCAAGGGGAAGACGCGCGCATTGGCTTGCTGCGCGTGCTCAGCCGCGAGCCCGGCCATTTCGCGGCCCGCTCGCTGCTCGCCACCGTGTACCAGGACAGCGGCGAACTGCCCGCGGCCGAAATGGTGCTGATCGAGCTGCTCAGGGATTACCCCGAGTCCGGCCATCACTACGCGCGCTACGCCATGCTGATGTACCGCACCATGCACCTCGACAAGGCCAAGGCGCTGGCGCACGAAGCGCTGCGCCTCGACCCGGACGATGAACTGGCCCTGATCGCCTGCATGATGGGTGACCTGATCGACGGCCGCAAAGGCGCCGAGCAGGAGCGCCTGGCCGCCTTGATGAGCCGCCATCCCGAAAGCGCGGGCACGGCCCACATGCTGATCACCCATCTGGTGCGCCGTGGCCAATACCGGGCCGCCAAGCGGATTGCCATCGAACTGTTGAAACTCAATCCAGGCTCGCGCGAGATCCTTGCGCTGGTGGTCGAACTCGATGCCCTGAGCCACTGGAGCATGTTGCCGTTGTGGCCGTTCAACCGCTGGGGCTGGGCGGCGTCGGTCGTCTTGTGGGTGGTGACGGTGGCCGTGTTCAGTGGCGCCGGCAAGATTGCCCCGCATATCCTCGGTCCGCTCAATATCCTCCTTCTCGGTTATTGTGCGTACTCCTGGATTTTCCCCTCTATGCTCAAGCGCTGGCTGAAACGCCGCGCAGGAATTTGATGACCATGACTATCTCGCGTGAACAATACGAAGCGTCGCTGGTAAGCGATCCGTTCAATACTGCCAACCGGCTCGCCTATGCCCGCCTGCTGCTCGACGAACACGATGCCGCCGCCGCGCTGGTGCAGTTCGAGCTGGCCGAACGGCAGTCGCCCGGTGCGGCCGCCTCGAGCGGCAAGGCGCAAGCCTTGCTGGCGCTGGAGCGCAACAGCGATGCGCTGGCCGCCTACGGCCGCGCGCGCCAGCAGGACGGCTTCGTGCCGGTGCCGGCGCTGGAACAGTTGCAGCAGAGTGCGCGTCCGGCCTCGGGTCCGGCGCTGTCGCTGGTGGGGCAGAGCGCCAACGTGGTGCCGCTCAAGCCGCAAGCGCCGGACGCGGTGCGCTTTGCCGATGTGGGCGGGATGGAAGAGTTGAAGAAGATGCTGCGCTTGCACATCATCGAGCCGTTTTTGCGGCCGTCGCTGTTTGCCAAATTCAAGAAGCAGGGCGGCGGCGGGATTTTGCTGTACGGCCCGCCGGGCTGCGGCAAGACCATGATCGCGCGCGCGATTGCGAACGAGTGCAATGCCTCCTTCGTGTCGGTCGGTATCAGCGAAGTGTTGAATATGTGGATGGGCGAGAGCGAGCGCAACCTGGCGCAACTGTTCGACAAGGCGCGCGCGCAAAAGCCGTGCGTGCTGTTCTTCGACGAGCTCGATGCGCTGGCGTTTTCGCGTTCCAAGGCACAGAGCGAACACAGCCGCACGATCGTGAATGAATTCTTGTCGCAGCTCGACGGTTTCGAGCGCGACAACCGCGACGTGCTGTTCCTGGCGGCGACCAATATGCCGTGGGATGTGGACCAGGCGATGAAACGCACCGGGCGCTTTGCGCGCCAGCTGTTCGTGCCACCGCCGGATGCCGAAGCGCGCAAGCACATCATCAACATCAAGCTGCGCGAGGTGCCGGTGGAAGGCGTGGATATCGATGCCCTGGTGGCGGCGACGCCGCATTTTTCGGGCGCCGATATCGATGGCGTGATCGACCTGGCCAAGGAGAGCGCGATTCACGATATTCTGTCGGGCAATCCGGAGCGGCCGATCGGGCCGGGCGATATTGCGTATGCCTTGGATGCGATGCAGCCGTCCACGGTGGAATGGCTGAAAACGGCGCGCAATCTGGTGCGCTACGCTGGCAGCGACGACAGTTATCGCGATGTGGAAAAGTATCTGAAGAAGACCAAGTTCATTTGACCTGGCGCCGTCCCCGCGCCGCCGGGCGGGGACGGCAACGGCTTTACTGCGCTACCGCCAGCTCTTTGTCGGCCCGCACCAACTGCCGGTTCACCGCACTCAACACCGCCTTGAACGAGGCCGTCACAATATTGCTGTCGATCCCCGCGCCGAACATGGTCGGACCATTCTCGAGGCGCAATTCCACATAACAGGCCGCCTTGGCATTCGCGCCCGAACCGATCGCGTGCTCGTGGTAATCCATCAGCTTGATATCGAGCCCCAGCGCATTGACGAACGCATCGATCGGCCCGTTGCCGCCACCCTGCAAACTCAGGCTGGCCTGGCGGTGCGCCAGGGTGATATCGATCTGCACCGGCTCGTCGCTGCTGCTGTCTTCCACCATCTTGTGGGCGCTGTAGGCGTACGGGCTGGTCTGGTCAAAATACTCGCTGCAAAAGATCGCGTGAATTTCCTTGGCCGCAATCTCGCGTCCGCTGGCGTCGGCCACCGCCTGTACCGCCCGGCTGAACTCGATCTGCAAGCGGCGCGGCAAGCTCAAGCCGAATTCCTGTTCCAGCAGATACGCCATCCCGCCCTTGCCAGACTGGCTGTTGACACGAATCACCGCATCGTAGCTGCGCCCCAGGTCGGCCGGGTCGATCGGCAAATACGGCACTTCCCACAGCGTATTTGGCTTTTGCTGGGCAAAGCCTTTTTTGATCGCATCCTGGTGCGAGCCGGAGAACGCCGTAAACACCAGGTCGCCCGCATACGGATGACGCGGATGCACGGGCAACTGGTTGCATTCTTCCACCACCTGACGCACGGCATCGATATCGGAGAAATCGAGCCCCGGATGCACGCCCTGGGTGTACAGATTCATCGCCAAAGTGACGAGGTCGACATTGCCGGTACGCTCGCCGTTGCCGAACAGGCAGCCTTCGACCCGGTCGGCGCCCGCCATGATGGCCAGCTCGGCCGATGCCACCGCCGTCCCCCGGTCGTTGTGCGGATGGACGCTGATGATCAGGCAATCGCGCCGCGCCAGCTTGCGCGACATCCATTCGATCTGGTCCGCGTACACGTTCGGCGTGCTGCATTCCACGGTGGAGGGCAGGTTGACGATCATCTTGTTATGCGGCGTCGGCTGCCAGATATCGCTGACCGCGTCGCAGATGTGCTTGGAGAAATCCAGTTCCGTGGTCGAGAACGATTCCGGCGTGTATTCGAAACCCCAGTCCGTCTGCGGATGCTGCTTGACCAGTTCCTTGACCAGCTTGGTGCCGCTGACGGCGATCCCGGTGATCTGCTCGCGCGTCATGCCGAACACCACCTTGCGGAACACCGGCGCCACCGAGTTGTACAGGTGTACGATGGCACGGCGCGCGCCGACGGCGGAATCGACCGTGCGGCGGATCAGTTCGTCGCGCGACTGGGTCAGCACGATGATGGTCACGTCCTCGGGAATGCGGTCTTCATCGATCAGCTTGCGCACGAAATCGAAGTCGGTCTGGGATGCCGATGGAAAACCGACTTCGATTTCCTTGAGGCCAATCTTGACCAGCATCTCGAAGAAACGCAGCTTTTTCTCCGGGCTCATCGGCTCGATCAGGGCCTGGTTGCCGTCGCGCAGGTCGGTGCTCATCCAGATCGGCGGACGGGTGATGGCCTTATCCGGCCACTGGCGGGCGGACAAATTGACTGGAGGGAAGGCGCGGTATTTCGACGACGGATTCTGCAACATCATGGGGGTACTCCTGTTTGGCGAAAGCGGATAAGGGCCGGGCGGCGGTGTGGCGACAGGCTGCCGGGCGGCCACGGATATACGCTAGGCCAGGCAACCGATCGGTAGCTTTAGCAGTAGAAACTGAATGATGGAGGCGGATGCAAACATGGGTCGTGCTTTCCTGGGGTTTTACAACATCGCCGGCGGGGAGCCGGGCGGCGCACTGCGGGTAAATTACGCGCGTGCAGCTAGTAGCGTCGCTAGCGATAGCGCGCCAGCGAGCAGGGGGAAAGACGACAGGTGCAGGGAGGAAGACATGAGTTCACTGTACGCCAGGCCGCGCCGGCTTGTCAAGCGCTGATGTGCAAGGCCCGCAAACCGCCGCCGTCAGGCCATGCCGCTCAAGCTACAGATCGAGAAACATGTCGAAGCCGCCGTAAATCATGCGCTTGCCGTCGAAGGGCATGTCGCTGCCCTTCATGAAGTCGGCCATGCGCGGGTCTTTCATGACCTTGTCGTTGACTTCATCGCGATGGGCGCGCGATGCGTACACGATCCAGGAAAACACCACGGTCTCGCCCGGCTGCAGATTGACGCTTTGGGGGAAGGAGGTGAGCTTGCCGGGCTTGACGTCATCGGCGATGCATTCGCGGTATTGCAGGGCGCCATGTTCGCGCCAGATGGCGCCGCAGGTCGCTGCCATGGCGCGGTAGCTTTCGAGATTGCTGGTGGGGAGGGGAAGTACGAAACCATCGACATAGGCCATCATGTTCTCCTGTAGCGGTACAAGGTGGGTACGACAATCGATCATACCCGTCCCGCATGCGCAGGGCCGCACCATACTGCAAAAAAATCATTGACCTTGCATAGCGGCTTTTTCAGGCGTGTGATGGGAGGCGTGTTGCTGTTTTGCCGACAAGGACGCCATCGTTGGATTATCTTTATGTTAATTCATTGCGTAAACATTGTAGAATTGCATGTCATTTCAAGACGGCGGAACAGGTGCCGTTTCTAACCAATTTCAAGGGAAATCCATGCGTTTTGTAACTGCAGCAATGGCATTATCGATGGCGTGTTCGCTCGCTTGCGCCGCCACGGCGAATGCCGCCCCGGCCGCGCCCGCTCACAACCTGATCGTTAACGGCGATGCCGAAGCCGGCGCCGGCTCGAGCGACGGCGGTACGGTCACGTTGCCGGGCTGGAATGTCAGCGGCGGCCTGACCTCGGTCAACTATGGCGCCAGCGGCGGTTTCCCGGGGCCGGCCGACGCCGGTCCGCAAAACCGCGGCAAGAACTTTTTCGCTGGCGGCGTCAACACGCCGGCATCGCGTGCGGTCCAGGTGATCGACCTGGGCGGCTACAGCGACGCCATCAACGGCGGCCGGTCGCAATTCGACCTGTCCGGCTGGCTGGGCGGCTACGCGTCGCAAAGCGACAACGCCACCCTGACCGCCGTGTTCCGCGACAAGAGCGGCAACACCTTGTTCAGCCAGAGCCTGGCGCCGGTCGGCGTCGGCGACCGTAGCGGCCTCACCGGACTGGTGTTTCGCGACAGCCATGGCCTGATCCCGGTCGGCACCGCGCTGGTCGATATCGTGCTCGACATGCGCCGCGTCGAAGGCAGCTACAACGATGGCTATGCCGACAAGCTGTCGTTCTCGGTCGCCGCCGTGCCCGAACCAAGCAGCTGGGCCATGCTCGGCGCCGGCCTGGCCATGCTGGGCTTTGCCGCGCGCAAGCGCCGCCCGTCCGCCTGACGCGCCCGGGCTGCCCAGGCTGCGCCCGGGCAGCCTTACGCCGCGACCTGCACGCGTGGCGCGCCCGATGTCATTTCGCCGATCACGGCGGCGCTCTCGAAGCCTTCGCGCGCGAACAGCGCCAAGACCTCGTCCACGCTGCCCGGATCGCACGACACCAGCAAACCGCCCGAGGTTTGCGGGTCGGTCAGCAGATTGTGCTGCGCCGCGCTGATGCTCGGCGAGAGCGTTACGTCCTTGCCGTAGGCATCCCAGTTGCGCCCCGAGGCGCCGGTAAAGTAGCCATCGTGCGCCAGTTGCTCCACCCCTGGCAGCAGGGGAATCTGCGACATGCTCAGTTGCGCCGTCAGTTGCGCGCCGCGCGCCAGTTCCAGCAGGTGGCCCAGCAGGCCAAAGCCGGTGACGTCGGTCAGCGCATGCACGCCTTCCATCTCCGAGAGGGCCTTGCCCGGTTTATTGAGCTTGGTGGTATTGGCGATCATGGCGGCGTAGCCTTCCGGTCCCAGCACGTCTTTCTTGAGCGCCGCCGAGAGCACGCCCACGCCCAGCGGTTTGCCGAGAATGAGCACGTCGCCGGCGCGCGCGTCGGCGTTGCGCTTGACCCTGGACGGATGCACCAGGCCCAGCACCACCAGCCCGTAGATCGGTTCGACCGAGTCGATGGTGTGGCCGCCGGCGATCGGAATGCCCGCTTCGGCGCACATGACCTGGCCGCCGCGAATGATCTCGCCGATGGTCTCGAGCGGCAGTTTATTGATCGGCATGCCGACCAGCGCCAGCGCCATGATCGGCGTGCCGCCCATCGCGTACACGTCGGAAATGGCGTTGGTGGCGGCGATGCGGCCGAAATCGAAGGGGTCGTCGACGATCGGCATGAAGAAGTCCGTGGTGGCGATCAGCGCCTGTTCGTCATTGAGCTTGTAGACGGCGGCGTCGTCGGCGGTCTCGATCCCGACCATCAGTTCCTTCGGCAGCGGGAAGCCGCCCGAGTTTTTCAGGATCTCGGACAGCACGCCCGGCGCGATTTTGCAGCCGCAGCCGCCGCCATGCGAAAACGAGGTGAGTTTGATGGGGGTCTCTGGGGCATTGCTCATGATCGGTGTCCATTTCGGTAAAAGGCGGGTCAGACCAGATTATCCACCAAGTCGAGCACACTGGCGCGCTCGTGGCCTGGCGCGAACAGGCCGGCGCGCGCGTCGCACTGGCGTCGCAGCAGCGCATGGAAGGCGTGGTCGTCGATGCAGCGCTCGATCAGGCGCGCCAGCGCGGGTGCGTCGCCCGGCGCAAAATAGCCCGCATAGTCCTCGCCCAGCATGCCGCGGTTGCCGCTGATATCGCTGGCCAGCACCGGCACCGCACTGGTGACGGCTTCGATGATGACGTTGGCGCCGCCCTCCATGCGCGAGGCGATCACCATCGCGTGGCAGCGCTTGAGGCGCTGGCGCGCCGCGCCGTGCGCCAGGTTGCCCAGCCACTGGTAGCGCGGGTTGGCCGCCGCCGTGGCGCGCGCGGCCTCGCCCAGCGCGGCATCGAGCGCGCCGCCGATGTGCAGCAGACGGGCCGTGGGACTGGTGACCAGGGCGCTGGCGCGCATGAAGGTGAGCGGATCTTTTTCGGTGCGCAGGTGGCCGATCATGCAGATGTCGGCATGGCGCCGTCCGGGCGCGTGGCGGTGCGGCGCCAGCGCTTGGGCGGACTGGTAAATCACGCGCGTCTTCGCATGCAGGGCAGGGGGCAGCAGGGCCAGGCCGGCGCTTTGCAGCAGCACCAGCGCGCTGGCGTGCTGCAGCGATTCCCGGGCCTCGCTGCAGGTGGCGATGTCGCGATACAGGTCGGTCCCGGTCAGCACCAGCACCGAGGGCCGCTGCGGGCAGGCTTGGGTAAAGGCGGCCAGGGCGCCGGCCGAACGGCGCGCGTGCAGGGCGATGAGCAGGTCGGGGGTGGAATCGGATGGCTGCCATCCGGGGGCGATGGCGACCCGGTAGCGCGCGCGCAGGAAGTGCGCCCAGCGGCTGGCGGTCTGCCAGTTGCCGTTGTTTTCCTTCGCCGAGGCGGGACTGACGATCAACAGCTGTTTCTTCACGCAGCGCCGCCTTTGAAAAAGTCGTTACAATCGACGCCATGAACTCATTGACCGCATCGATCACCGGATCCTTCCGCCACGCCAGGCCGCAGCCACTGGCCGAGGCGCTCCAGAGTGCCCGACATTATACGCTTGGCCTGTTCGACTGCTTCGCCGCCATGGGTTACGACAGCCTGGCGCGCGTGCCGCACATCGCCACCATCAATCCGCCGCTGTGGGAGCTCGGTCACACGGCCTGGTTTGCCGAGTGGTTCATCCTGCGCGAAGCGACATCGAGCCACCCGGCCGACGCCGCCCGCCATTCGCTGCTCACGCGCGGCGACGACTGGTTCGATTCGAACACCGTTGCGCACCGTTCGCGCTGGACGCTCGACCTGCCCGGCGCCGGCGCACTCAAGACCTACTGCCACGAAGTGCTCGACCGCACGCTCGACAAGCTCTCGCGCGAGGCTGGCGTCGACGAGGCATTGTATCCTTACCGGCTGGCGCTGGCGCACGAAGACATGCACGGCGAAGCATCCCTGTACACCCTGCAGACGCTGGGCGTGCCGGTGGCGGACCGGCTGCTGCCGGCGCAATTGCTGTCCGGGCCGTCGTCGGAGATCGCCTATCCGGGCGGGACGCTGGTGCAAGGCAGTGCGCAGGAGGGCGGCTTCGTGTTCGACAACGAGCGCCAGGCGCACCCGGTGTACGTGGCGCCGTTTCGTATCGACGCGGGCCTGGTGACGAATGCGCAGTTTGCCGATTTCGTGGCCGATGGCGGCTACCAGAACCGCCAGTACTGGAGCGCGGCCGGCAGTGCGTGGCTGATGCGCCAGGAGCGCTCGTCGCCGCGCTACTGGCAACGCGACGGCGAACAGTGGCGCACGATGCGCTTCGGGCGCCTGTCGACGCTGGCGCCGTCCGAACCGGTGCGCCATGTGTGCCTGTTCGAGGCGCAGGCGTATTGCGCCTGGGCCGGACGGCGTTTGCCGGGCGAAGCGGAGTGGGAGTACGCGGCGCTGTCGGGACAGGCGGGGTTCGGCTGGGGCCAGTTGTGGGAGTGGACCAGCAGCGCGTTCGAGCCGTATCCGGGTTTTGTGGCGGACCGTTACCGCGAGTATTCGGCGCCGTGGTTCATGACGCACCAGGTGCTGCGCGGGGCCTCGTTCGCCACGCCGTCGCGCTTTGCGTCGGCGCGCTTCCGCAATTTTTTCATGCCCGGGCGCGACGATATATTCTGCGGATTCCGCACCTGCGCGTTATAGGCGTTGCCAAGACCATTTGCCGGACGAAAAAAACGGCCGCCGAAGCAGCCGTTCTTGAGTCAGTCGTTACAGCGAACGATTAACGGTCGCCGTACGAGCTGCGGGTGCGCTCGGAGGCTGGACGCGGGTTCGAGCCCTTGTAGCCGCCGCCGGCCGCGCCTTCCTTGCGCGGAGCGCCCGGTTTGCTGAACGTACGCTGGCCTGGCTTGGCGCCGCCGCGGTTGTCGCCTGGTTTCCAGGTGCCTGGACGGGCAGCCGAACGTGGCGCCGATGCGGTTTTCTTCGGCTCGAAGCCTTCGATCACGTTGACCGGAATGAGCTGCTTGGTGAAGCGCTCGATGCGCTTGACGTTCATGCCTTCGGCATGGTTCACCAGCGAGATCGCCAGGCCATTGCGGCCGGCACGGCCGGTACGGCCGATACGGTGCACATAGTCTTCCGGGAACTTCGGCAGATCGTAGTTGAACACGTGGGTGATGTTCGGGACATCGATACCACGGGCGGCAACGTCGGTCGCCACCAGCACGCGAACCTGGCCGCGGCGCAGGCCGTCGAGGGTGCGGTTACGCGCGCCCTGGTGCATGTCGCCATGCAGTGCGGCAGCCGAGAAACCGGCGATGTTCAGGCGGTCGGCGATGGTGTCGGCATCACGCTTGGTGGCGGTGAAAACCACTGCCTGGTCCAGCGTTTCGTCGCGCAGCAGATGGTCGAGCAGGCGGTTCTTGTGCGACAGGTCGTCGACGAAGTGAACGCGCTGCACGATGTTTTCGTGCTTCGAGGCCGAACCGGCGATCTGGATGACCATCGGGTCGGTCGTGATGCGGCGCGCCATGTTGCCAACCATGCCGTCGAGCGTGGCCGAGAACAGCATCGTCTGGCGGTTTGCAGGGGTGGCGGCGATGATCTTTTCGATATCGTCGATGAAACCCATGTCGAGCATGCGGTCAGCTTCGTCCAGCACCAGGATTTCGAGTTCCGAGAAATCGATCTTGCCCGATTCCATGTGGTCGATCAGGCGGCCAGGGGTAGCGACCAGGATTTCCGGGTTGCGTGCCAGCAGTTGCATCTGTTTAGGGTAAGGCATGCCGCCCAGGATCGATACCGCCTTGATACGGCGGATCTGGGTGCCGTATTTTTCGGTTGCGCTGGTCACTTGCAGGGCCAGTTCGCGGGTCGGGGTCAGCACCAGCATTTTAGGCTGTGCAGCTTTGAAACGTGGACGCTCGCCGCGGGCACGCGCATTTTGCGCTTCCTGGGCTGCATTCTTGGACGCCTGCGATTGCTCGGCAACGGCGAATTTGTGAAGTGCTGGCAGCATGAATGCTGCGGTCTTGCCGGAACCGGTCTGCGACGACACCAGCAGGTCGCGGCCGCTGATGGCGGCAGGAACAGCTTGCTCCTGGACTGGGGTCGGAACGGTGTAACCGGCATCGCTTACTGCTTTTACGATAGACGCGTGGAGGCCTAATGCTTCAAAACTCATTATGTTTTTTTCTTTCGGTATAGATCAGCGCCCGAGCACATGCTCCGAGCGCAAAATAGCAACGCCAACCAACACAACGAAATGACTCAGGATGAAAGAAATTTCGGCACAAAAGCTTTGCGCCGGGACGGTGTCAGGTGCGACACACAAGGCGGGAGGGCTTTATTGAGGGTATCCGTGGGATACGCCTAGGCTTGCGAAGCTGCTAGTTTTACTTCTTTGTTACTGCTAAGGGCCATCGCTTCAGTCTGGTTGCGAGAAACGTATTGCAGCGCACAAACAACACTATACAGTAGTTTCACTGTACTTGTATAGGTAAATCCGAATAGTGTGTATGGAAGAACTGGATTTGCTGAAGAAGTCTTGGTAGACAAACCGTCGCCGGCAAAGCGCGACGCGGCGGGTGCGATGGACGCACCCGCCGGAGGAAATCAGCCGCCGCGCCGCTTGTAGCGCGAGGACTCGTTGCTTGCCGACTTGGCGTTGCGTGCCGCCACGCGCGTTTTCAGGGCGGCGACCTTGCCCTTGATGCGTTCCGCATTGGTCTGCTTTTCAGCGCGACCGCCACGGCGACCGGCGCGTTCGGCTTCGAAGGCCATCACCGCATTGTCGACGACGTGCTCGGCGATATCGGTCTGCACCGAGGTCGAGATTTTCGGCACCAGGATCGTGGAGCCGGCCTTCAGGCGGGTTGACGCCGGAATATTGTTGGCCTGGCGAATCACTTCCGGCGTGGTGCCGAAGCGCGAGGCCAGCGAAGCGATGCTGTCCTTGGCGCCGGTAATCTTGTGCGTAGTCCAGGTCGACAGTGAACGGCCCCATTGCGCCAGGTTCAGGTGGAACTTTTCCGCATTTTGCTGCGGCAGCAGAATCTTGGTCTGTTCGCCACCGGTGATGACCGGGCGGTTGAACTGCGGATTGAGCGCCTTGAATTCTTCGACCGACAATTCGGCCAGCTGGGCCGCGATGGTCAGGTCGATGTCGCTGGTCTTGTCGACTGCGGTGAAATACGGCGAATTGTCGATCACCGGCAGCGACACGTGGTACTGGGCCGGGTTGGCGATGATGTTCTTGACCGCCTGCAGCTTCGGCACGTATTCGCGCGTTTCGGCCGGCATGTGCTCGTACAGGCTTTCGTAGTCGGTCGGCTTGCCGAGCGCCTGGTTCTTCTTGATGGCGCGCTGGACATTGCCTTCGCCCCAGTTGTAGGCGGCCAGGGCCAGCGGCCAGTCGCCGAACATGCCGTACAGGCGCTGCAGGTAGCTCAGCGCGGCGTCGGTCGAGGCCAGTACGCCGCGACGCTCGTCCTTGAACATGTCTTGCTTGAGATTGAAATCCTTGCCGGTGCCGGGCACGAACTGCCACATGCCGGCGGCGTTGGCCTTGGAATAGGCTTGCGGATTGAAGGCCGATTCGATAATCGGCAGCAATGCCAGCTCGGTCGGCATGTTGCGCTTCTCGAGTTCCTGGACCACGTGGAACAGGTAACGCGAGGCGCGCGCCGAGGTGCGGGCGATATAGTCGGGACGGGTGCTGTACCACTTGACGTGCTTGGCAACAAGCTCGTTGTCGATATCGGGAATGGCGTAACCGGTGCGGATACGGCCCCAGACATCGGCTTCCCTGTATTCATCGGCCTTGGCGGCGGAGGAGGGCTGAAGCGGGGCTGGTGCTGGCTTGGCAGTCGGGGCGAGCGGCGCGACGTTGGTCGAAACGGTGTCGACCGCGTGGCTGAGCGCAGGCGCGAGCATCAGAACGAGGACTGCAAGTGAAGTGGTATTGCGTGTCGTTTTTTGCATAGCGTTCCATTGTTGGGTCCGAAAACTGCGGGACAGACGAATAGATAAGGTCGGAGTGTACGTACCACTTCTTGTTTGAGTCAAGTCAAATAACTGTGTGCGGGGCAAAAATTTTGATAACACTTCCAACCAATATTGTTGCACAGGAAAAGACCAATTGCCGGGAGTATGCCTTAAAAATGCCAGGATGCTATCAGTGTATGGACGGGATCGCTTCAGATACTCCCAGGGGGTATGCATGATTTTCTCCTATGGCGGACCGGCGCCGGAGAGCGCAGCGCGGGGTCATCGGGACGGGGCGCGGTACGCCCGGGGATAATACCAAAACCGGGGCGCCGCCGGCGCGGGTGGCGGATCGGTCGTCGGGCTCTAAACTACTCGCGCACCCGCTGGCACCTATGAGGTGGCGCAAAGAGTGCGTACAATTTGGGTTTTGCACCATGAAAGCATGACCATGAATACCCCCAATCTGAACGCCGACGATGAGCAGATCATTGCTGCTACCCAACAATGGCTGGAAAAAGCCGTCATCGGGCTCAATCTCTGTCCGTTCGCCAAGGCCGTTCATGTGAAAAAGCAGGTGCGCTACGTCGTCTCCAGCGCCACCACGCCGGAAGTCTTGCTCGAAACCTTGATGAATGAGCTGCAATTGCTGTCCGATACCGATGCGGAAGCCATCGACACCACCTTGCTGATCCATCCGTTCGTGCTGGGCGACTTTCTCGACTACAACGAGTTCCTCGATGTGGCCGATGCCGCGCTGGAAGACATGCAGCTCGACGGCGAACTGCAGGTGGCCAGCTTCCATCCGCAATACCAGTTCGCGGACACCGATATCAACGATATCAGCAACTTTACCAACCGCGCCCCGTACCCGATCCTGCACCTGCTGCGCGAAGACAGCATCGAACGCGCGGTCGAGGCCTTCCCGGAAGCGTCCGGGATTTTCGACAAGAATATTGCAACCATGGAAAAGCTCGGCCATGAGGGTTGGGATGCGCTCGATGTCGGCCCCGCCAAATGAGGGCGGCATGAAGCCACCGGAACGGCCGGACACGCCCTGTGTCGCGGTCTGTTCGACCACGTTCGACGAGATCTGCCGCGGCTGCGGACGCAGCGTGGTGGAAGTGGCGCACTGGGTGTCGATGAGCGACGCCGACAAGGAAGTGGTGTGGGTCCGCATCCTGGCGCAAGGATACCCGCGCCGCAATACCTGATTCGCGCCCGATCAGCCTGGCGATGGTTCGGTAGCGTACGGACGAATGTCACTGAGGAAGCGAAACTCAAGGCGGGTTAATTCTGACTCATTGCCGACGCCTCGGCAGAAATCAAGGCGGTACCGGGAGCAATGATGATATTAATAGTCGACGATGATGTGGGCATGGCCGAAACCTGCTCGATGTTGCTCGAGGCGCATGGGTTCGAGGTCGAGATCGCCGCCAGTGGCGCGCAAGCGCTCTCCAGGATCAGGGCTGGTCGATTCGATCTGGTGATCTCCGATTGCGTCATGCCCGGGATGAGCGGACCGGAGTTAAGCGACAGCCTGAAAGCCGACCCGGCCACAGCGCAGTTGCCGATCCTGCTCATGAGCGGCTCCTTGCGCTGCGATGTGGCCAAAAGCGCCAGTCACGACGCCTTTTTGAGGAAGCCCTTCCTGGCCGAGGCCCTGCTGGCGCACGTGCGCACGCTGCTGGCCGGTGCGCGCGCCGGCGATCTTTGCGCCAGGGTATAAATGCGTTTGTCTCTCTTTATCGTCAGTAATCTTAACGATATTCTCATCGAGTGGGAAGAATTCGCGGCGACGCTGGCGCCGCTCAAGGATGCGGACCGGATCGAACTGCGCGATCATGCGACGGCGGTCTTGAAAGTGATCGTGAAAGACCTGGAAACCGACCAGTCCGAGTCGCAAAGCATTGCCAAGTCCAAGGGCATGGCCCCGCTTGCGCAAGCGGACACGGCCGCCGAAGTGCATGCGACCGCGCGCATGTCGTCCGGCTTGAACAGCGATCAGGTGATGGCGGAGTTCCGCGCGCTCCGGTCGAGCATTCTGCGCCTGTGGGCGCGCAGCGTGCCGATCACGACGGCCGAAGAAATACAGGACATGGTGCGCTTCAACGAAGCGATCGACCAGGCGCAGAGCGAATCGATGGCGCGCTATTCGAAGCTGTTGCGCGACGCCCAGAGCCTGTTCCTGGCCATTCTCGGCCATGATGTACGCTCGCCGCTGGGCGCGGTGAGCATGGGCGCCCAGGTCTTGCTGCATGATCAAACCCTGCCGGCGAAGGTGCTGAAAGTGGGCCTGAGGATCTTTAACAGCGCAAAGCGCGTGGACGAGATCGTGCGCGACCTGCTGGACTTCTCGACCTCGCACCTGGGCGAAGGCATTCCCATCGATCCTTACACGGTCGATCTGGGCCAGATCGGCATGAACGTGGTGGAGGAAGCGAGAACCTTTCATCCGGAACGTCGCATCGGGCTCGTTTGCGAAGGAGACCTGAGCGGCGCCTGGGATGGGCCGCGCCTGGCGCAAGCCTTTTCCAACCTGATCTCGAACGCCCTCCAGCATGGCAAGCCGGAAGGCCCCATTCATATTGCGCTCACGGGCAGCGAGGCCGATGTGGTGTTTGCGGTCACGAATGACGCCGAGACGATTCCGCCGGCCACATTGCGGACCCTGTTCGATCCCGTGAAAAGCTTCGCCATCCGCCCGCCGAGCGAGCGCAGCGCGTCGCGCGTGCAAAACCTGGGCCTGGGCCTGTACGTCGTCAAAGAAATCGTCAAGGCGCACGAGGGCCAGGTTGCGGTCACGTCGAGCGCCGAGGAGGGTGTCACGTTTACCATCAGGCTGCCGCGCCTGACGCCGCGGCGCAGGAATGGCGAGGCGCCATGACCGTGCGGCGGCACGGCGCCCTTGCCCGCCTGACGGCGCGGCTTAAAACGCGCCGATAAAATCCTTCTTGCCCACTTCCACGCCGTTGTGGCGCAGGATCGCGTAGGCGGTCGTGGCGTGGAAATAGAAGTGCGGCAGCGCGTAGTGCGCCAGGTAGACCTGGCCCTTGAAATGCTTGGCGTTGGCGCCGCTGCTGGTGCTGATGTCGCGCTGGGCGCTCGCTTCGATGCCATCCTGCGGCAAGCCGTCGATGAAAGCGAGCGTCTTGGCAATGCGGTCCTTCAGGTCGGCGAAGGTGTGCTCGGTATCGTCATAGCGCGGCACGTCCACCCCGGCCAGGCGGGCGCAGCAGCCCTTGGCGAAATCGGCCGCAACCTGGACCTGGCGCAGGAAAGGGAACATGTCCGGGTACAGGCGCGCCTGCAGCAGGGCCGCCGGTTCGATCTTCTTCTCGGTGGCGTGGGCTTCGGCCTTGTCGATGATGGCCGACAGGCTGGTCAGGATTTGCTTGAAAACGGGCACCGAGGCGTCGTACATGGAAAAAGTCATGGGGAATCCCTGTTAGAAAAGTGCTGCGATGATAGCAAGTTGGCGCGATTCGCGCTGAAGCGCCTGCCGTTTGCCGTCCGTCGTCGTGCCCAGGGCGCCTTCTCCTTCTCCTTCTCCTTCTCCTTCTCCTTCTCCTTCTCCTTGTGCGCGCGGCGCAAACCGCCCTGACGTCCTCAGGCGCTGGTATCGATGCCGAGCGTCCTGCCCTGCTTGCGCCGCATGATGTCCATGGCCGATTCGAGCATCTTGCGCGTTACCTGATCGTTGCGCGAGATGGCGCCTTCGATGCCGCTACCTACCTTCCGGGTAAAGTCGATGCGTTCGCCATCGCCCTCGGCGGGCACCTCCGCGCCCCCGCCGACCGGGATTTTCATGGTCATGGCCATGAACGGGCGGCCCTCGTCGAGCGACATTTGCCCACTGCGGATCTGGCCGTTGGCCCAGTTGCGCATGTCCTGGCGCGTCATGCTGGTAAAGTCGGCTTGCCTCGCGCCGGAGGCTTCCTGCGTGGCTTTAGCGGTCGCCGCCGTCGATAGTGCGGCCTGGAACGGCGTCGTATCGGCAGGTGCCGGCCCGCGCACCGGGACGGTTGTCTGGGTGGAATAGAGCGGGCTGGTAGCAGTATCGATTTTCATGGAGGGCCTCTGGTTTCGTCATAAAGCATCTCTGGATGGTGGATTTTGAACGGATCGGACCAATTCATCATCGATCGTTGCCGCTGCAAGCCTGGAAAAGCATGGTTCTCACCCACGGTGGGATTGTGAACCCGATTGCGCACCCCAGTGCAAGCAATAAGGTCAACTGTTTTCCCCTCCGTCAGTAAAACGCCTCATCCTTCCGTACTGTTGATGACTTGGCGGGTGCTTCCGTGCATAATTCCGTATAGAAAACTTTTATTGTCCAAATTATCATTCCAACATCTTCGCGTATGCTTTCCGACTCGCTGCATGCTTAGCACGGCCTACCAACGTTTCCGTACCAAGCTGGGCAAGCTGTACGGTCTGTCGATCTATGGGGCGCTGATGCTGGTCGTCGTCGGCGGACTGGTCATTCCCGCCATGATCGGCAGCTATGTGCTGATCGCCGTGCAGGAGCGGGCGGCGGCCAAGACGGTGCTGAACGAGTCGCTGCGCCGCAACGCCGACATCCTCGCCCTCGGCATGCAGGAGTCGCTCTGGAACATGAACGCCGAGTCGGCCCAGTCGCTGGTCGAATCGGTGATGCGCGATCCGTCGGTGCTGCATATCCAGGTGATCGGCCAGGCCGACGCCCAGTTCATCAACATCCATTCGGCCCAGCGCCCGGCCGGCCAGATTTACCGCGCCGAACGCGACATCCTGGTGCGCGGCGAGCGCATCGGCGTGGTCGTGGTCGAGATGGACGACGCCCGCAGCCAGCAGGAGTTGCGCGGCAAGCAGTCCAACTACGCTTTCGTGCTGGCGTTCCAGCTGACCATCTCGCTGGTGCTGATCGTACTGTTCCTGAACAAGCGCTTGTTGGTGCCGCTGCGCCAGCTGATGAAGTTTTCCGACCGCCTCTCGCACGGCGACTTCGAAACGCGCCTCGAGCTCGAAGGAAACGATGAACTGGGCCGCCTGGCCAGGCAGATGGAGCAGATGCGGGTCGCCATCAAGCACCTGTTCGAAGATATCGGCCGGCGCGAGGAGCGCTTTCGCACCATCGTCACCCAGGTGCCGGGCGCGGTGTTCCGCGTGCGCCCGGGCGGCTCCATCGATTTCGTCAGCGACGCCATCGAAGACATCTCCGGCTACGCCGCCGCGCTGTTCATGCGCAGCACCACCGACGCCTGGTCGGACCTGATCTGCCCCGAAGACCGGCGCCTGCAAAGCCGCACCGTGCGCGAGGCGATGAGCAGCGGCCGCCCGTACCAGATCGAGTACCGCATCATCGATTCGAGCGGCATCGAGCGCTGGGTGTCCGAGAACGGCCAGCCGCAGGTCGCCGCCCAGATGGCCGATTCGTGGGTCGACGGGATCATCTCCGACATCAGCGAACGCAAACACAACGAGATGCGCATCGAGGCGCTGCTGACCGAGCAAAGCGCGATCCTCGACAACGTCATGTTCGGCGTGATGTTCGTGCGCGAGCGGCGCATCGTGTCGGTCAACCGGCGCTGCGAAGACCTGTTCGGCTACGCCAGCGGCGAGATGACGGGCAAGCTGGCCGACATGATGTATCCGAGCCACGACGAATTCCTGCGCGCGGGCGAACGCCAGTACGCGGCCCTGGCCGAGGGCAAGGACTACAACGAAGAACGCCAGTACAGGAAGGAAGACGGCACCGTGTTCTGGTGCCGCGTGAGCGGCTGCGCGCTCGACCCGGCGCGCCCCAACGGCGGCAGCATCTGGGTGTATGCCGACGTCACGGAGCGGCGCGAGGCCGAAGAGAAGTTGCGCCTGTCGGCCACCGTGCTCGAACATATCGCCGACGCCGTGATGGTGATCGACGTCGAGCTGGAAATCGTCGCCGTCAACCCGGCCTTTACCCAGATCACGGGCTTTACCGACATCGAAGCGGTGGGCAAGAATGTGCGCCTGACCCGCTCGGGCACCGAAGCGCAGGCCGTGTACGAGCAGATGTGGACCGAACTGGGCGAGCACGGCTTCTGGCGCGGCGAGCGCTGGGACACGCGCAAGAATGGCGAAACCTATATGCAGTCGCTCACCGTGTCGGCGGTGCGCGACAATCACGGCGTCACCACCCACTACGTGGCGGTGTTCAGCGACATCACCAAGGCCAAGCAATCGCAGGAGCAGCTCGATCACATGGCGCACCATGATTCGCTCACCGCGCTGCCCAACCGCCTGCTGTTCCACGACCGCCTGCACCACGCCTTGCAGCGCGCCGCGCGCGACGGCCAGCAACTGGCGGTGCTGTTCATCGATCTCGATCGCTTCAAGAACGTCAACGACACGCTCGGCCACCACGTCGGCGACGAGCTGCTCAAGCAGGTCGCGGCGGCCCTGCAGGGCAAGCTGCGCGAAGGCGACACGCTGGCGCGCCTGGGCGGCGACGAATTCATCGTCCTGCTCGAAAACGTGGCCGGCCAGGTCGGCGCCGGCCTGGTGGCCGAAAAACTGATGGCCATGTTCGAGCAGCCTTTCATCATTTCCGATTACGAGTTGTTCGTCACCGGCAGCGTCGGCATCAGCGTGTTCCCGGACGATGCGGCCGACCTGACCATGTTGATCCGCAATGCCGACGTGGCCATGTACCAGGCCAAGGCGCGCGGGCGCAACGGCTACCAGTTCTATGCGCCGTCGATGACCGGCGAAGGGGTCGAGCGCTTGCGCCTGGAAGCGATGCTGCGCCGCTCGATCGACAAGAACGAGATCTTCCTGAACTACCAGCCGCAGGTCGAAATCGACAGCGGCCGCCTGATCGGGGTCGAGGCGCTGGTGCGCTGGCACAATCCGGAGCTGGGCAACGTGACGCCGGTGCGCTTCATTCCGCTGGCCGAGGACACGGGCTTCATCAACCAGCTGGGCAAGTGGGTGCTGGAAGAAGCCTGCCGCCAGATGATCCGTTGGGAGCGCGCCGGCCTGCACGTGCCGAAGATCGCGGTCAACCTGTCGGTCAAGCAGTTCGAGCGCGGCAGCATCGTCAACATGGTGGCCGACATCCTCCAGGAGACCGGTCTGGCGCCGCAGCGCCTGCAGCTGGAAGTGACCGAGTCGGTGATCATGAATACCGGCGACGCGCTGGTGTTCATCAACGACCTGCATTCGATCGGCGTGGGCCTGGCGATCGACGATTTCGGCACCGGTTACTCGTCGCTGGCCTACCTCAAGCAGTTGCCGGTGCAGACCCTGAAAATCGACCGCAGCTTCATCAAGGATATTTCGACCGATGTCAACGACGAGGCGATCGCGATCGCCATCATCCAGCTTGGCAAGAGCATGAATTTGTCGGTCATCGCGGAAGGCGTCGAGACCGAGGAGCAGGCCGCGTTTTTGCTGCGCCACGGTTGCAACCAGGCGCAGGGCTACCTGTACAGCCGCCCGGAATTGCCCGAGTCGATCCTGGCGCGCTGGCATGCGCCCGCGCGCCTGCCCTCGTAAGCAGGCACGCCCGCGGCGCCACCCGCATGCTACAGTGCGACTCCCCACGCACGCCATGAGAATCGAATGAGCCAGAGCACACCGAAGAGCAAGACCCGTCGCCGTTTTCTGCTGGGCGGCCTGGCCGCCGGCGGCGCGCTGGTGGTGGGCTGGGGCGTGCAGCCGCCGCGCCAGCGCCTGCACGGCGCGCGGCCATTGGCGCTGGCCGGCGGCGCCGTGGCCCTGAACGGCTGGGTGGCGATCGCGCCCGACGGAACGGTCTCGGTGGTGGTGCCGCGCTGCGAGATGGGGCAGGGCGTCAACACCGCGCTGCCGATGCTGCTGGCCGAGGAACTCGACGTGCCGCTGGCGCAGGTGCGCATCACCCAGGCGCCGATCGATAAAATCTTCAGCAACCTGGAAGTGCTGCGCGAGACGCTGCCGTTCCATCCCGACGACCGTGGCAGCGTCAAGGAAGGCGCGCAGTGGATGCTCGCCAAAGTGGCGCGCGAGATGGGCATCATGATGACGGGCGGCTCGAGCAGCATCAAGGATGCCTGGCTGCCGATGCGCGAAGCCGGCGCCGTGGCGCGCGCCATGCTCATTGCCGCCGCTGCGCAGGAGTGGGGCGTGCCGGCCGCGCAGTGCAAGGGCACGGCCGGTTTCGTGGTCCATTCGAGCGGCAAGCGCGCTTCGTACGGCAGCCTGGCCGCCAAAGCGGCGGCGGCGGGCCTGGATATCGGCGCGCACGACGTGCGCCTCAAGGAGCCGGGCGAATTCACCCTGATCGGCACTCCGCAGGCGCGCCGCGATTCGCCAGCCAAGGTCAATGGCAGCGCCCTGTTCGGGATCGATGCGCGTGTGCCGGGCATGCTGTATGCGGCGCTGACGATGTCGCCGGTGGTCGGCGGCAAGGTCGCCTCGTTCGACGCCGCCGCGGCCAAGGCGATGCCGGGCGTGGTGGCGGTGGTCGGCCTGGCGCCTCCGGCCAGCCACAAGACCGGCGCCGGCGCCGGCGTGGCGGTGATCGCCGACTCTTACTGGCGCGCGCGCCAGGCGCTCGGCGCGCTGGCCGTCAAGTGGGACGAGGGCGTCAACGCCAGCCTGTCGAGCGCCGATATTTTCAGGCAGTTGGCCGGCGCGCTCGATACCGAAGCGGGCTTCACCTACTTTGAGAGTGGCGACGTGGCCGCGGCCAAGGGGGCGCTCAAGACCATCCGCGCCGAATACCGGGCGCCGTTCCTGGCGCATGCGACGATGGAGCCGATCAACTGCACCGCGCAGGTCGCGGGCGGCAAGGTCAGGCTGTGGGCCTCGACCCAGGTGCCGAGCATGTGCGTCGACATGGCCGCCAAGGTGGCCGGCGTGGAGCGCGCCGACGTGTCGGTCGATGTGCTGCTGCTGGGCGGCGGCTTCGGGCGCCGGCTGGAAGTGGACATGGTGGGGCAGGCGGTGGCGCTGGCCATGGCGGCCGGCGGCAAGCCGGTGCAGCTGATCTGGTCGCGCGAGGACGACATGACGCACGATGTGTATCGTCCGGCCGCGCTGGCGCGCTTTACCGGCAGCGTGGATGCGCAGGGCCGCATCGTCAGCTACGACAACAAGTCGGCCAGCGGCTCGATCGGCCACCAGTATTTCCCGCGCAACCTGGGCCTGCCGGGCGTCGGTCCGGACAAGACCACGGCCGAAGGCGAGTACGACATGCAGTACGAGATCGATCACCAGCGCGTGGTACACGTGATCGTCGACAGTGCCGTGCCGCTCGGGTACTGGCGTTCGGTCGGGCACTCGCACAATGCCTTTTTCAAGGAAAGCTTCATCGACGAACTGGCGCATGCGGCCGGGCAGGATGGGGCGCCGTTCCGGCGCGCGCTGCTGGCGCGCCATCCGCGTCACCTGGCGGTGCTCGACGCGGCGCTGGCCAAGGCCGGCGTAGCGCCCGCGGGACGCGCGCACGGCGTGGCGCTGCATCAGTCGTTCGGCAGCATCGTGGCGCAGGTGGCCGAGGTGTCGGTGACGGACAAGCAGATCCGCGTGCATCGCGTGGTGTGCGCCATCGATTGCGGGCTGGCGGTCAATCCGAACATCATCGCGCAGCAGATGGAGTCGGCGGTGGTGTTCGGCCTGTCAGCCGCGCTGGGAGGCGAGATCACCCTGAAAAACGGACGGATCGAGCAGGGCAATTTTGGCGATTATCCGGTGCTGCGGATCGACAGCGCGCCCGAGGTCGAGACGGTGATCATCAAGAGCGCCGAGCCGCCCGAGGGCGTCGGCGAGCCCGGCACGCCGCCGGTGGCGCCGGCGGTGGCCAACGCGCTGTTCAAACTGACCGGGCAGCGCTTGCGCAGCTTGCCGCTGCGCCTGGCCTGAGGGCTATTTTTTTCCGAGGGTTTTCATCAGTTCCGGCACCATCACCGGCATGATGGTTTCCTGCAAGTAGGTGTTCATCCGTGCCTGCATTGCGGCCTCGGCCTTCTTGGCCTTGATCAGCTGGGCGCGGCGCGCCGGTTTCTTGTTGTCGTCGATGACGGCGGTCATGTCCGCCTCGCTCAGGTCGCTGGCGAGCATGCGCGCTTTCAGGGCGACGATGTCGTCGAACGTGACCTGCTCCTTGAACAGCTTGGCGATGCGCTTCATTTCGGGTTCCATGCCGCTGCTGCCGCCTTCACCCATGACCATGTTCACGTTTTGTATCATGCGCGCTTCCATGCTTGCCGTCATCGCGGCGAATTCCTCGCGCGCGCCAGGCATCTCGCTCAACAAGGTGCGCGCCATGGCTTCCTTCGGGCTCGCTGGCGGCGCCGGCGGCACGGGCGCCGGCGCCTTGGCGCCGGCCTTTTGCGCGCTCAGCGTTTGAATGCGCTGTTCAAGATGCTTGCCCACCGCCGGCAGCTGCTTGATGATGGCCGGCGTCATTTTGTTGGTGATGATCTGGCCGACCGGGCTTTGCGCATGCACGATCAGGCCCTGCACGTCGGCTTCGTCGAGCTCCTTCTGGTAACTCTCGATGGCGATCGGTTCGAGCGCGGACCATTTGACGTACTTGCGGATCACCTTGTTGGTCTGGTCGTACAAGGCCTTCTTTTTGGCCTTTTCCTTCGGCTTGGTTTCTTCCTTCCATTCCTTGGCCTGCATCGCCGAGATGGTCTCGACCACGTTGTCGGTCAGGCTGGAAGCCTTGGAAACCTCGAAATACTTGCGCACGGTTTCCTTGGTGGCGGGGGCGGCGTGGGCTTGCGCCATGGACATGGTGAAGACGAGTGCGGTGGCGGCGTAGCGCCCGGCGTTCATGAGGGATGCGCGCATGGTGGCTTTCTGTGGTGTGGTTGATAGGAGATATGACGGGGTGCGTGCGCACGTCGGCTACAAGCTCGGCAGGCGCTGCTGCAGCGCCGGGAGCAGCTTGCAATAATGTAATTGCCCGGCCGGCGTCCTGGCGTGGCGCTCAAGGCCACCACCTCGCTCTCGCTCAGGTGCATTCCGTGGCTGGCGATGGCAATCGCTGTTGGCTTTGAGCGCCGCCTGCACTGCCGGACTCGCTTCATTGCGCGCCTGTTCTTCCAGCATTGACGTGATCAACTCGGTTTCCATGCGCATCCGCTGTTCCAGGCCGGTTGCCGTGAAGTGGTCGGGCAGGCTGGCCTCGGTCGCCGGGGCCGCGTGGGCCTGCGCCACGATCAAGGTGGCCAGGCAGAGCTGCGCGAGCAGGCGCAGCGTGTGGGTGAACCGGTATGGCATGGTCTTGCTCCGTTTACATGCTGTTCATCAGGCGCTGCTGGAATTTCCGCTCGGCTTTGCGCAGCTTGCGCAGTTGCTCGCCGCGCTGCGGATGCCGGTTGTCGTCGATCAGCAGGGCAATTTCATCGGCGTTCAAGACGCCGCCCAGCAGGCGCGCCTTGAACAGGGTGACGTTGTCGAACGAGAGTTGTGCTTTCATGTCGGCCAGGGTGCGCGCCAGAAGCGCCTCGCCGGCGGCGTCGTCACCGGCGTCGATCGACAAGCCCATGAGCTCTTCCAGCGCCGCCATGTCGTCCTCGAACGCTTCTTTTTCGCCCGGTACGCCGCGCAGATAGGTCAGCAACAGGGCCTGCTCCGGCGCCGCCGGCGGCGGCGCGGCTGCGGGCGCCGCCGGCGCCGGATTGCCGGCGATGTGGGCAAACGTGGTCAGCAAGTACTTCTGGACGGCCGGTAACTGCCTGATCATGGCCGGGTTCAGCTTGCGGTAACGCACTTGTCCGGCCGGGGTGCGGGCATGCGCAATCAAGGCCTTGACTTCATCCTCGCTCAGCTGCGCCTGGTAGCTGGCAATGGCGAGCGGCTCGACCTTGCTCCAGACCATGCGCGTGCGCATGCGCGCGTTGAAGTCGTCCAGCACGCCTTTTTGAGCGGCCTTTCTCAAGGGGTCGCTTTCGGCCTGCCATTCGTCTTCCTGGGCTTGCGCGAGCGCTTGCATGGACGCACTCATCTGCTGCGCCGTGCCGGCGGCCTCGAAATAGGCGCGCAGGCTGGCCTTGCTGGCCGGGTCCGCCTGCGCGACCTGGGTCAGCACCGCAGTGGCCAGGCAGGCTTGCGCCAGCAGGCGCCAGATGCCAGCTACACGGGTGCGCATCGGGTTCCGCTGAGCGCCCGGGCAACGATTACCTTCCATTGGCCAGCCTTACCTGGCGTATCCATTGGTTGGAGACGGGGAGGAACAGCAGGATGGTCCCGGCCAGCGAGACCAGCTGGCTGAACGCGGTCAACCCGCCATACGTCGACGAGATGGCGAACGCCATTCGGAGGCCAGTGTAGGCATTGAGAAAGCCGAACACGGCGATCACCGTCCAGATCCAGCGCGCCACATTCGAACCGCGCGCGATGAAGTACAGTACGACCAGCATCAGGACGATGCCGAACACAAGGCCACCGTAGGTCAGCTTCTTCATCAGCCCCTCGCCCAGCAGGGCGTTTTGCACGGCGAACATGTCGGGCAGGTAGATGACCGTCAGGACCATGCCGAGCACGGCGTTGAGCAGGAACAGCGCAACGGCCAGCGAGATGGTGCGCGGGCGCGGCGGGATTGCCACCGGCGCCGCCGGTGCGCCGCTCATGCCGCCCGGCGGCGCGTAGGGATGGTAGGGCTGGCCGTCGGCCGCGGCGGCGGCCGGGACGGCGGTGCCGGACGCCGGCTGGAGGCGCGGATTGTTGCGAATTTCCTTGATCCGGCGGAACCACGCATTGCACGATGGCGCAAACAGCATGCAGGAGAGCACGAACAGGATCAGGTACACGGCGCATTTGAGCAGCGCCGCGTCCATCGAGTAGGTAAACATCAGCATGAGCGTGCCGAGCGCGACCAGAAAACCCACCAGCATGCACACGATCAGCCAGACCCAGCGCGCCCAGTTGTGCCCGAAGGCGATCAGGGCCAGCACGCCGATCATGAAGGCCGAGATGAACAGTGAACTGTTGAGTTGGCTGCTGCGCAAGGCATCGACCGGGAGCTTGCCCGCCTCCGCCGAACTGCCCAGGGAGGCAAGCCGCGCGGACATGGTCGCCAGGTCGATCGCGGTCAGCGCCACGATGCAGATGGCGATGAGCAGCAGTAAGGTCAGCAGCAGGCCCGGGCGCGGCGTGGCGACGCCGTACGCGGCGGCGTTCTGGACGACGCCGCCGGAAGTGCGGGCGTCTGGGGAGGACTGTGGCGTCATGGGGTTCTTTTCAAGGGTGGATGTTTGACCGGCGTCGCTATCTGTGGTCGGCGCGCCGGGTCGGCTAAGGCCTTACTTCAGGAAGGTCGCCAGCGGCAGCTTGGTGTCGCAAGCGAGCTTGGCCGCCTTGGCCTTGGCCAGCCAGGCCGCCGATTCGCCGGCGTTGGCGGCGATGCCTTCGCCGTGGCGCAAGGCGCGGGCGTAGCGGCACTGGCCTGGGGCATGCGCCGCCTCGGCCGCCTGCTTGTAGAGCGCCACCGCTTTCTCGCGCTCGCCCGGGGCGCCGCGTGACATGAACAGCATGTCGCCCAGGTTCACGGTGGCGTCGACGTTGCCGCCTTCATGGGCGCGCTCGAAATACTCGCGCGCCTTCTTGACGTCCTTCGGCAGGTTCTTGCCGTTCTTGTAGAAGGTGGCCAGGTTGTTGAGCGCGGCCGGATTGCCCTGGCGCGCGGCGCGTTCGTACCAGGCGATGGCGCGGCGCAGGTCGGCCGGGCCGCCGCGACCGAACTGGTACATCACGCCCAAGTGGTGCTGGGCCTGGCTGTCTTCGCCGGCCGCGGCCAGGGTCAGCCACTGGCGCGCCTTGGCGTAGTCGCGCGCCACGCCATCTTCGCCAGTCAGGTAAATCATGCCGAGGATCGACTGGGCGCGCACGCTCGGCGTATCGGCCTGGGCCGCCTGGAGCAGCAGTTTCAGGCCGCCGGGACCGTCGCGCGCGACGTCCAGCCCGAAGAACAGGGCCTGGCCGGCATAGAAGGCGCTGTTGGCGTCGCCCAGGCCGGCGCCCTGGCGCCACAGGCGCAGCGCCTCAAGCGGGTCCTTGGCGACGCCGGTGCCGTTGGCGTAGCGTACGCCGAGCGCCAGATACGCGTCCGGATAATTGGCGGCGGCCGCCTTGCGCGTCCAGTCGAGCGAGCGGGCGCTGTCGGCCGGCACGCCGAGGCCGTCGCGCAGCATCAGGCCGATGTTAAATTGCGATTCGGCATGGCCTTGCTCGGCCAGCGGCAGCCACTGGGCATAGGCGGCGGCGTGGCGCCCGGCGGTCGAATGCTCGAGCCCGAGGTCGCGCCGCAGTTCGCCTTCTTCGGTCAGCTTGCCGTTCGATACCAGGATGCCGTACTGGGCCGACGTCTTGGCGGCGGGATCCGTGCTCGGCAAGGCGCCGCAGCCGGACAAGATGAGGGCGGCAGCCACGCTGGCGAAAAGGGGGCGGAGGGCGATGGTCATGGGATGGATGCTTGGCTGTAAGGGTAAATGATTATTTGCTGAGGCTGTCGGCGGCGACGCGGTCGAGCTTGCGCAGGCGGGCCAGGGCGGTGCGCCGCGCCGGCTGGTCCTGGCGCAGGCTGTGCAGCACCACCAGGCTGGTCCAGGCGTTTGCCGACTTGGGATCGAGCGCGACCGCCTTGTTCAGGGCGATCAGCGCCTTGCCGAAATTGCGCTTTTGCAGGTAGCGCACGCCCAGCCCGTGCCAGGCGGCGGCGTAGGTCGGGTCAAGCCGGATCGCGCGCCGGCTGGCGTTGACGGCATCGTCGATGCGTCCGATCGAGGCCATCGAATTGCTCATGCCGTGCCACACGGCCGGGTCGTCGGCGCGCTGGCGCACGGCGTTGCGGTAGACCTGCAGCGCATAGGCGTACTTGCCCTGGGCGTGCAGCAGGGTGGCCAGCGCGACGGCGGTGTTTTCACGGGCCGGGGCCAGTTCCAGCGCCTTGCGGTAATCTTGTTCGGCTTCGCTCATCTGGCCCAGTTTTTCGTGCACCGTGCCCAGCGTGTGCCAGGCGAAGCTGCTCGATGGATCGAGTTCGATCGCGTTCAGCAGGGCGCTGCGGGCCGGCTGGTACTTGCCGGACGCGGCCAGCACCGCGCCCAGGTTTTCGGCCACGGCCGGCAAGGTCGGGTCGGACTTGTGGGCGCGCTCGTAGTAGCCGATGGCGGCCTCGCGCTTGTCGCGGCTGCTGGCGATGATGCCCAGTTCATTGAGGGTCTGGGCATCGTCCGGCGCCAGGGTCAGCGAGCGCTTGAGCGAGACGTCGGCCTCGGCCAACTTGTCGAGGTGATGCTGGGCCTTGCCGAGGTAATACCAGGCGCGCGCCGAGCCGGGATTGCTGCGGGTCCAGGCGCGCGCCAGCGGCAGCACGTCGGTCCAGCGCTGCTCGAGCACCAGGGCGGCGATGGTGCTGTCGCCCAGGCTGTCGATCTGGGCGCGCACGGTGTCGTCGGCCGGCGGCTTGGGTTCTGCGCCGTGGGCGCCGAGCGAGAAGGCCAGGCAGGCGGCGGCGATCGATGTTTTCAACAGGGCAGTGCGGGCGGAAAGAAGCATAATGTCAGCGGGCGTCGGATGAATTGAAGGACAGGTTGATGCCTGGCCTGGTGTTTTTCTTGGGAAGCTTGAAGTCTTTCCTGAAACTCAGGTAAGCCGGCGTTTTCATGATCTTGGCAAATTCGGGATCTTCGTCCAGCGCCAGCTTGCGCAGGTCGGCGCGGGCCAGGGTGTCGAACAATTGCGGCTGGTATTTGTTTTTGCTGAGGGCGTTGGCCTTCAGGTAGACCGTGGCGCGCGTTTCGTAGAAATTGTCGAGCACCGAATCGTCTTCGATCGGCGAGACGGTCTCGAAACATTGCTCGATCTGGGCGATGGCTTCTTCATGCTGGGCCAGCGTGGTGGCGACCGCGCTCTGTTCGTAGGCCAGCATATTGTGGCAGGCGCGGCGCGCGGCGCGCACCACGTTGAATTCGGCCAGGTAAGGCCAGTCGTTGGAGGCGAGCACCTTGACGGTGCGGCGGCAGCTCTCGACGGCCGCTTCCTGCTCGCCCATTTCATACAGCGAGAAGCGCTTGAAGTCGAGCACGTAGGCCCATTGCGATTTTTCGCCGTAGGCCGGGTCGACCTTGGTCAGCGCCTTTTCCAGCTCCAGCACTTTTTCCTTGACGCTGGCGTAGCGCTTTTCGCTCATGGCCTTCTGGGCCGCCTTCATCTGGGTGTCGAAATAGTCGTCGAATTTGTCGTCGCCGGCGGCCAGCGCGGGGCCGGTCAGGGTAACGGTGAGGATCAGGCTGAGGAGTCGGTTAGCGTTCATTCGGGCGCGGAAGTGATCCAATCCGGCAGCGGTTGTGCGCGCCAGCAGGCTGTTGCCGGCGTCGCTCCCGATGTCGTTTTAGAAGAGTTTCAATAATTACACGGAGGGACGACAGAATACCAGTAAAAGGTGCTCTAAGGACAATCTTCGTGCAAGTGCAAGGTTGCGGCCGGCGCTGGAAGGGGGCGATGGAAGGTTCGGGCGTAAAAAATCCCCGGCTGGCGGGGAGGGCGCAGGCTGTGAGGGGAGGGCGCGGTTAATGGATCCATTTGCCGGCGGCGAAGGCGATGCCGGCCAAGGTGACGGCAGTGCCGATAAACCACTTGATCAAGCGCACCTCCAGCGCCGCCAGGTCTTCCTTGGTGACGTAATTGGAACGGATGACGGCGACATCGCGCTCCACCGCGAAAAGACGCTCGAGAATTTTTTCCACAGCCAACTCAAGTTTGATCATGCGGGCTTCCATGAGGTCCATTATCTGCGCTTTCGAAAGCGTGATCAAGCAGGAGATGCCATGGTGTGTCGTCCCGCTTCGGGTGCTGTTGACTTGACTCAAACGAGCGCATGGTGCGCCAGGTTCAGGCGCGCCGCAGCAGTGCGCGCAGATTGCATTGCTGCTGCCACAGGCGCCGCTCGTCGCTGCTGCGCGCCTGGCGCGCCAGTTCCTCGTCCGATTGCGCAACCTGGGCCTGGATCAGCCGCTCGGCCAGCGCCGGGTCGGGCAGCATGGTGCCGAAGAAGGCCACCGTGTCGTGGCGCTGGATCAGCAGGGTGGGGAAGTTGTCGACGTCGAGGTCGCCCACCACCTCGGCCTGGTCTTCGATATCGATCCAGATGAAGTGCTTGTCGGGGTGGCGTGCGGCCAGGCCGTCGAAGGCGGCGCGGTAGGAGGCGCAGGTACCGCACCAGGCCGCGCACAGGCAGGCGACGATCCAGCGCTCGCCCCCCAGCGCTTGCGCAATGCTGTCGCGGTTGTTGGAGTCGAGTGTGTGGCTGTGCATGAGCGGCATTCTACATCGGGCGACGAAGCCCTGCTTGCTTAGAGCCTATCTCAGTAGATCGGAGTCGCTGCTGGCGCGCCTGGCAAGCGAGTGCCGCCTCGGTATTCCTTCGGAATACCCTCGTCATTGCATGGCTAGCCATGCGGCCTCCTCGCGCCTTGCCCTCGCTTGCCATGCATCGCCTACGCGCATGTCGCCATCAGCTTCCCCCGATCTACTGAGATAGGCTCTTAAGCGCCAAGGCGGCACCCGGCCGGGTTAAAATACGGGATGTCTATTATTCTCGCTATTGAAACCTCGTCCGAGATGGCGTCCTGCGCCTTGCTGCGCGGCGACTCCGTCATCGCCCGTGAATCGTCGGGCGTGCGCACCCACTCGCAATCGATCCTGCCGATGGTGCAGGAACTGCTGGCCGAGGCCGGCATCGCCCTGAAGCAGTGCGACGCCATCGCTTTCGGCGCCGGTCCCGGATCGTTTACCGGCGTGCGCACCGCCTGCGGCATCGCCCAGGGACTGGCCTACGGCGCCGGCTTGCCGGTGCTGCCCCTGATCACGCTCGAAGCGATGGCCGTGGCCTGCCGCCAGCAGCATGGCGCCACCGATGTGGTGGCCGTGCTCGACGCGCGCATGGGCGAAGTCTACTGGGCCCAGTACCGCTACGATAGCCCCGCCGGACTGTGGTGCGAACTGGCCGCGCCGGTGCTGTGCGCACCCGGCGCCGTGGCGCCAGTGCCGGTGGATGGCGCGCTGGCCATCTGCGGCAATGGCCTGGCGGCCTATCCCGACGCGTTTCCCGGTCAGGCCTTCGGGGCCATGTACCCGGACATCATGCCGCACGCCGCCCAGCTGGCGCCGCTCGGGCGCGCCGCGCTGGCGGCGGGCAAGGCGCTCGGCGCGGCAGACGCCCAGCCGCTCTACCTGCGCAACAAGATCGCCTACACCAGCGCGGAACGCAGCGTGATCAACGCCGCCAAGGCCGCCGCATGAGCGCGCTGCGCGACGATGACCACCTGGTCTATGCGCCGATGGTGGCGGCCGATGTCGACGACGTGTTCGCGCTGGAACAGCAGGTCTATCCGCATCCCTGGACGCGCGGCAATTTCATCGATTCGCTCGGCAGCGGCTACAACGCCTGGGTGCTGCGCGAGCGCGGCGGGGCGCTGATCGGCTATTTTTTGCTGATGCCGATCGTCGACGAAGCGCACCTGCTCAACGTGGCCGTGGCCGCCGCGCGCCAGGGCGAAGGCCTGGGCCGCTACCTGCTCGACAAGGTCGCCGCCTGCGCACGCGGGCTGTCGATGGACTCGATCCTGCTCGAAGTGCGCCCGTCCAACGAGCGCGCGCTGGCCGTCTACCTGCAGTATGGTTACACTGAAATCGGCCGCCGCCGCGGCTACTATCCCGCCCATGACGGCAAGCGCGAGGATGCCATCGTGATGAGGTTCGTCTTATGAGTACCAGTGTACGCGACAGCGTCTTTTTGCAGGAAATGGGCATCGGCCCGCTGTGGACCTTGCGCGACGGCGCCGCCGGCGTGGCCGATGAGGCATATTCCGATGAGCTTGCCGTTCCGGCGCAGGTAGCTGCGCCGGAGCCTGCCGCCGCGCCCCTTCCCAGCGCCGTGCCTGCCGCCGTGCCTGCCCCCGTGCCCACCGTCGCTGCGGTCGTCATGCCGCCCCCGCCGCTGGTGGCCAGGGCCGCGCCGCCCGTCGCCAGCCCGGCCACCGATTCGGCCTGGGGCGAGGAGCCGCCCGCGCCGCCACCGACCGAGGACGAGATCGCCGCCATGGACTGGGCCCAGCTCAAGAACGCCATCGCCAACTGTACCCGCTGCGGCCTGTGCAAGGGCGGACGCAAGCCGGTCTATGGCAACGGCGCGCAGCAGGCAATCTGGCTGGTGGCCGCCGGCGCTTCCACCGCGTCCGACGAAAAGGAGCGCCAGCCGGTGTCGGGCGAACCGGGCAAGCTGCTGGTCAACATGCTGGCCGCGGTCGACCTTTCGCGCGAGAGCAATGTGTATGTCACCAATCTGATCAAATGCCGCCCGACCAGCGCCAACGGCGGCGACCGCGCCCCGAGCGCCGAGGAAGCGCTGGCCTGCCGGCCCTATCTCGACCGCGAACTGGCGCTCTCCGGCGCGTCGATGGTGCTCACGCTCGGCCAGATCGCCGCCAACGCCCTGCGCGGCAAGCCCTTGCAGGAAGCGCTGGCCGGTGCGCGCGGCCAGGTACACGAACTGGCCGGCGTCAAGCTGGTGGCCACCCTGCATCCGGGCGAGCTGCTGCGGCGCGGCGCCGACAAGGCGCTGGCCTGGGCCGACCTGTGCCTTGCGCGGGAGCACGATGAGCGGCGCGCCTGACAACTACCAGGATGGCTTCGCGCGCCGCTGGGGCCAGCTGACGCAGCCGCATGTGCGCGCGCTGGCCTGGCTGCTGCACGCGCCCGACCTGCTCGATCCGGACGACCCGCACTGGGAAGGCCGCATCGCCAGCCTGGGCGTGCTGCCGGCGGCGGTCGACGACTGGCTGCTCGGCCTCGATGCCGATCCCGCGCGCCTGCTCGAGGCGCTCGGCACGCGCAACTACACGCGCCTGGGCCTGTATGCCGAAAAGCTGATGGCTTTCTATTTCCGCGAGCACGGCCAGTTGGTGGCGCACGGCTTGCAGGTGCGCGCCAGCCGCAACGATACGGTCGGCGAGTTCGATTTCCTGCTCGAGCACGGCGACGGCGGCCTCGAACATATCGAGTTCGCCACCAAGTTTTATCTGCTGGAAGGGGCGGCGGCATCGCGCTTCGACACCTTTGTCGGCCCCAACCTGGCCGACAGCCTGGGCGCCAAGATGCGCAAGATTTTTGACAGGCAGCTGGCGCTCGGTTCGCACCCGGCGGCCCAGGCCGTGCTGCCGCGTCCCGTCACGCGGGCGCGGGCCTTGGTCAAGGGATGGCTGTTCTATCCGGGCGGCGCGGGGCAGGCGATGGAGGGTATCTCCGGCCGGCATTGCCGCGGCTTCTGGTGTACGCTCGACGAGGTGGCGGCGTTGGCGCCGGAGGCCTGGGTGATCTTGCCGCGCCTGCAATGGCTGGCGCCGTTCCGCGCGCCGGACCAGGCAGGATTGCTGAGCCGGGCACAGTTGCAGGCCACCCTTGCCGAGAAATTCGGCAGCGTGCCGATGCCGCTGCTGGTGGCCGCCGTGCGCGTGGAAGATGGCTGCCTGATCGAAACGCAACGCGGTTTCATCGTTCCCAACGACTGGCGCGTACGCGCCGCCTTGCGCCAGAAAATGGCGGGGCGGGGCGCCTGATCAGTGCTTGTGCTCGCCGATCAGGGCGAGCGAATCGTGCTCGGCCTGGTTCATCTTGTGCTTGCGCATGATCAGGAACATGATGCCCGCCACCGACAGGCCGAAGCCGACGATCACGATATTCAAGTCCACTTTCAAGGTGATCAGGATGGCGTAAATGGCCAGCATCGTCAGGATCGACAGGTTTTCATTGAAATTCTGCACGGCGATCGAGTGGCCGGCGCTCATCAGGACGTGGCCGCGGTGTTGCAGCAGCGCGTTCATCGGCACCACGAAGAAGCCCGACAGCACGCCGATCAGCAGCAACAGCGGATAGGCGATCAGGACCGAATGGACCATGGTCATGCAGACCACGACCACGCCCATGGCAATGCCGAGCGGGATCACGGTCAGCGACTTCTTGAGGGGAATCATCTTGGCCGAGCTGGCGGCGCCCACGGCCACGCCGAGCGCGACGATGCCGATCAGGGTGGTGGCTTTGTCGAGCGGCATGTGCAGCGATTTTTCGGCCCACTTGAGCACGATGAATTGCAAGGTCGCGCCGGCGCCCCAGAACAGGGTGGTCACGGCCAGCGAAATCTGGCCCAGCTTGTCTTTCCACAGCAGTGAGGAGCAATTGGCGAAGTCGGCGATCAGCTTGGCCGGGTTGCGTTCCTGGTGGGCATACTTGGCCAGGGTGTCGGGAATGCGCAGGTTGAACAGGGTGGCCAGGATATACACGGCCACCACCACGCACAGGGCCGCTTCGGTGGTGGTGTTGATGCCGGTGTCGACGAAGGGCACGTCCAGGCCGAGCATGAAGGCCGAGGCCTTGGCGCTGACCAGCGCGCCGCCCATCACGGTGCCGAGGATGATCGACATCACCGTCAAGCCTTCGATCCAGCCATTGGCGGCGACCAGTTTCTCTGGTGGCAACAATTCAGTGAGGATGCCGTACTTGGCCGGCGAATACACCGCCGCGCCGAAGCCGACCACCGCGTAGGCCAGCAGCGGGTGGACCTGGAAGAAGATGAGCGCGCAGCCGGCCACTTTGACCAGGTTGGCGATAAACATCACTTTGCCCTTGGGCATGGAATCGGCGAAAGCGCCGACAAATGGCGCAAGGAGCACATAGAAGAGGACGAAGGAAAGCTTGAGCAAAGGCGTCAGCGAAGCCGGCGCATTCATGGAGATCAGCAGATCGATCGCCACGAACAGCAAGGCGTTGTCTGCCAGCGACGAAAAAAACTGCGCCGCCATGATGGTGTAAAAACCACGATTCATTCGAGAAGTCTAAAAGCTAGTGTGGGTTGCTTTATACCATGAATGGCTGGGAAGCCAAAGAAATCGGCGCGTCGGAACGGGCTGCGTCCGGTAAAATACAGGCTTGCCAATCACCCCATTCCGCACTATGCCGCGCCCGCTCATCGCCACGATTCACCTAGATTCCATGCAGCATAACCTGATGCGGGCGCGCGACTGCGCACCGCACGCCAAGGTGTGGGGGGTGGTCAAGGCCAACGCCTACGGCCATGGGCTCGAACGCGGCATGCGCGGCTTGGCCGACGCCGACGGGCTGGCCCTGATCGAAACCGAGAACGCGGTGCGCCTGCGCGAACTGGGCTGGACGCGCCCGATCCTGCTGCTGGAAGGGATTTTCGACGCAGGCGATGTCGACTTGCTGGTGCGCCATCAGCTCAACAGCGCTGTGCATACGGTGGAGCAGATCGTGCTGCTGGAGCAGGCGACGCTGCCCGGCCCGATCGACCTCCACCTGAAGATGAATACCGGCATGAACCGGCTCGGTTTCCGGCCGGAAGCCTTCGGCGCCGCGTATGCGCGCCTGCGCGCCATCCCCGCGGTGCGCGAGATCACCCTGATGACCCACTTCGCCAACGCCGATGAGCTCGAACACCCGCGCCTTACCGTGCTCGAGCAGGTGCGCCGCTTCTGCCTGGGTGCGGACGGCTTGCCCGGCCAGCGCAGCCTGTCGAACTCGGGCGGCGTGCTGCACCAGGGGGCGCTGTCGGACGAATTGTCGAACGACTGGGTGCGTCCCGGCATCATGCTATACGGCGGCACCCCGGGCGGGCGCAGCGCGGCCGCCTTCGACCTGCGTCCGACCATGACCCTGGCCAGCGAAATTATCGGCGTGCAAGACCTGGTGGCCGGCGACTCGGTCGGCTACGGCAGCGGCTTCCAGGCCGAGTGGCCGATGACGGTGGGCATCGTTGCATGCGGCTACGCCGACGGCTACCCGCGCCACGCGCCGCATGGCACCCCGGTGATGGTTGACGGCATCCTCACCAAGCTGGTGGGCCGGGTGTCGATGGACATGATGGCGGTCGACCTGACCCACGTGCCGCGCGCCGGGGTCGGCAGCAAGGTGATCCTGTGGGGCGCCGGCTTGCCGATCGACACCGTGGCCAACGCCGCCGGCACCATCGGTTACGAATTAATGTGCGCGCTGGCCCCCCGCGTGCGCGTCGTGGAAGGCAATCTGGATCTCAATGGCTAAAGTTAAAACGCAATACACCTGCAGCGACTGCGGCGGGATCAGCAACAAATGGACCGGGCAGTGCGCCGCCTGCCATCAGTGGAACACGATGGTCGAGACGGTGCTCGACACGCCCGGCGTGAACCGCCTGTCGCAGACCCAGCACAGGAGCCTGGCGCAGACCGCGCCGGTGCTGTCCCTGGCCGACATCGAAGCGGTCGACGTGCCGCGCTTCGGCACCGGTATCGAAGAATTCGACCGCGTGCTCGGCGGCGGGCTGGTCTCGGGCGGGGTGGTGCTGATCGGCGGCGACCCCGGCATCGGCAAGTCGACCCTGTTGCTGCAGGCGCTGGCCAATATCTCGCACATCAAGAGTACTTTATATGTGAGCGGCGAGGAATCGGGCGCCCAGATCGCCCTGCGCGCGCGCCGGCTCGGGGTCGATGGCAAGGAACTTAAACTGCAGGCCGAGATCCAACTTGAGAAGATCCTCGGCACCCTGGCGGACCTGAAGCCCGAAGTGGCGGTGATCGACTCGATCCAGACCGTGTATTCCGACGCGCTGACCTCGGCGCCCGGTTCGGTGGCGCAGGTGCGCGAATGCGCGGCGCAACTGACCCGGGTGGCCAAGCAGACCGGCGTGACCATTATCCTGGTCGGCCATGTGACCAAAGAGGGTGCGCTGGCCGGGCCGCGCGTGCTTGAGCACATTGTCGACACGGTGCTGTATTTCGAGGGCGACACCCAGTCCAGTTTCCGGCTGGTGCGGGCGATCAAGAACCGCTTCGGCGCGGTCAACGAGCTGGGTGTGTTCGCGATGACCGAAAAAGGCTTGAAAGGGGTGTCCAACCCTTCGGCGCTGTTTCTGTCGCAACACGACAACCAGGTGCCGGGCTCGTGCGTGATGGTGACGCAAGAGGGTACGCGGCCCTTGCTGGTCGAAATCCAGGCCCTGGTCGATACCAGCCACCTGCCCAATGCGCGCCGCCTGTCGGTGGGGCTGGAGCAGAACCGGCTGGCGATGCTGCTGGCGGTGCTGCACCGGCACGCCGGTATCGCCGCGTTCGACCAGGATGTCTTCATCAATGCGGTGGGTGGGGTCAAGATCACCGAACCGGCGGCCGACCTGGCGGTGCTGCTGGCAATTAACTCGTCGATGCGCAGCAAACCGCTGCCGCGCGGCCTCGTGGTGTTCGGCGAAGTGGGGCTGGCGGGCGAAATCCGGCCGGCGCCGCGCGGCCAGGAACGCTTGCGCGAAGCGGCCAAGCTGGGTTTTTCAATTGCAATGATTCCCAAGGCTAACGTGCCGAAGCAGAAAATCGAAGGCATGACCATCGTCGCGGTGGAACGGATCGACGAAGCATTTAACAAACTGCGCGAACTGGATTAGCCCACCGATGTTGCAAATTAGAACTATAATGTATGACTCTGCAATGCCAACGGGCGAAACGTGTTTAACGAACAAAGACAAGCGCAGCGAAAATTGTTAAAAGTTAAAGCTGTGGTGACGGTGGACGGTTCTGCACCGGCTGCCGTCAAGACGGTGGATGTGGGGGCGAACGGGATGTGCATCATGTCGCCCGAGCCGATCCAGGTGGGGGCGAGCGCGCAGTTGCGCTTCGACCTGTTCGTCGATGGCGTCATGACCACGATTGATGTACGCGGCAAGGCCTCGTACTGCATTTTGAGCCATGGCGACTTCAAGGTCGGCTTCAGCTTCCTCAACCTGAATTTGTCGGGAGTCACGCAGCTGGCCAAGTTCCTGAAGTAAGACTGACTGACGCGGGGTCTGGGCATGCATCGCCTGCCCGCGACGGGCGCAAGCTTGTTCCCCGCTGTCCTTGATCTGGCTCAGGTCTTGATCAGGAATTTGAACGAAGTGCGGCAAGCGAATGTGTTACCTTTACGTTAAACGTGAATCAAAGGTAAAACATCATGGCCGTGCCGATCAATTCCAACAGTGTCCTGGGTGGCCTCAAGCCGGGCAACGCCGCCTCCCCCGAGATGGTCGGCCGGGCCAACAAGAGCTTGTTTGCGCAAAACGCCGGGGTCCAGAAACTCAGCGCCCAGCTGACCCGTGACCAGACCCGCCTGTCCGGGCTCGGGCAATTGCAAAGCGCCTTGGCCAATTTCCAGTCGCTGACCCAGTCGCTGTCCGGCGCCGGCCTGCAAACCGGCGCCACCTCGTCCAGCCCCAAGGTCCTGACCGCCGTGACCATGACCGGCGCCAAGTCGGGCACCTATGCCATCGACGTGCAGCAACTTGCGCAGTCAAAAACCCTGCTGACGCTTCCGCAAAAAGACCAGGATACGCCGATCGGCAAGGGCCTGCCCAGCGCCATCAAGGTCGAATTCGGCACCGAGTCGGGCAGCGGCTTCGCGCCAAACGGCAGCGTTCGTTCAATCAACATCGACAGTGGCAACAATACCCTGCAAGGCATGGCGGACGCGTTCAAGGCGGCCGGCATCGACGCCACCATCGTCAAGGGCAGCGCCGGCTTCGCGCTGCAACTGAAGGGGGCGGAAGGCGCGGCCGGCAGCATGCGCATCAGCGCCGGCGGCGACGCGGCGGTTGAAAAACTGCTGGCCTACAATCCTGCCGGCCTCAAGAACCTGACGGCCGGCAGCACCGCCCAGGACGCGATACTCCATATCGACGGCAAGCGCGTCACCAGTTCGGGCAACGTGATTACCGGCCAGATCGGCGGCACGGCGCTGGCGCTGACCGCAAAGGGCGCTACCAAAGTGATTGTCGCCCAGGAAACCGGGGCAATCGCCAAAAATATCGGCAATTTTGTCGATGGCTTCAACAAGCTCTCGTCCACCTTGCAAGGCTTGCAGCAGGGCGGCCTGAAATCCGATCCCGCGCTGCGCCAGGCGCAGGAGCAACTGACGAACATGGTTCGCAGCAATAGCGAGGCGCTGGAAAAAGCCGGCGTTTCGCTCGACAAGAATGGCACGCTCAAGATCGACGCCAAGGCCTTGGCGTCGGCGGTTCAGGCCGACCCGAACGCGCTCAGCAAATTATTCACCGACGGCGGTAAGGGCATTGCCGACAAGCTCGACACGCAGTTAGGCCAGCTGCTCGGCGCCGGCAGCGGCATCGGCAAGGAAAAACTGACGGCCGAGCGTAGCGTCAGCACGCTGACCAGCCAGAAAACCGCGCTCACCGGCGCGCTCAATGCCCAGGCGAGCAACCTGCTTGCGCGCTACACCGACATCAGCCAGGGTGGCGGCGCCAACAGTGCCTTGCCCGGCCTGCCCGGAGGAGGGGCCCGCTCGCTGTTTGATTTCATGGCTTGAGGAGATGTCGAATGGCGGTTCGCAAGAACTTTACTTTCAGCGATATGGACCTGTGGCTCAACCAGCGCCAGGTCACCGAAATTGAATGTCTGGTACCGGACCTGACCGGCGTCGCGCGCGGCAAGATCCTGCCGCGCACCAAATTCACCAACGAACGCGGCATGCGCATGCCGGAAGCCGTGCTTGGCATGACCGTCACCGGCAATTATCCGGCCGACGACCTTGCGTACTTCCGCGCCATTTCCGAGATCGACCGCGACATGGTGCTGCGGCCCGACCCGTCCACCATCACCATGGTGCCGTGGGCGCTCGACCCGACCGCCCAGGTTATCCACGACTGCTATTTTTCCGACGGCAGCCTGGTCGATTTCGCCCCGCGCAGCGTGCTGCGGCGCGTGCTCAAGCTGTATGCGGACAAGGGTTGGGAAGCGAGCGTGGGCCCGGAACTCGAGTTCTACCTGACTGCGCGCAACAACGACCCCGACCTGCCGCTGCGCTCGCCCATCGGCCGTAGCGGACGCGCCGAAACCAGCCGCCAGATCTACAGCATCGACGCCGTCAACGAATTCGACCCCCTGTTCGAGGATATCTACGATTTCTGCGAGCTCATGCAGCTCGACGTCGACACCGTGATCCACGAGATCGGCGCCGGCCAGTTCGGCATCGACCTGCTCTCGTGCAAGCCGCTCACCATGGCCGACAATGTGTTCTTCTTCAAGCGCACCTTGCGCGAAGCGGCGCACAAGCACAATATGTACGCCACCTTCATGGCCAAGCCGCTCGCCAACGAGCCGGGCTCGGCGATGCACGTGCATCAGGGTGTGACCGACAGCGGCACCGGCCTGAACCTGTTCAGTACACCGGAAGGGGCGCCGTCACCCGCGTTTTACCATTACATCGGTGGCTTGCAGCGCTACATGCCGGCGGCGATGGCGCTGGCCGCGCCGTATGTCAATTCGTACCGGCGCATCGTGCGCCACACCACCGCGCCCATCAATGTGCAGTGGGGCCTGGATAACCGCACGGTTGGCTTTCGGGTACCGGAGTCGACAGCGCAGGAGCGCAAGGTGCAAAACCGCGTCATCGGCGCCGACGCCAACCCCTACCTGGCATTTGCCGTCACGCTGGCATGTGGCTATCTGGGCATGACGGAAGAGATCGAGCCGAGCGCGATGACAGTCGGCAGCGCCCACGCGCTCGACTTCGAGCTGCCGCAGGGCTTGCCGCAAGCCTTGAAGCTGCTGCGCGCCGCGGACAAGCTGCGCGACGTGCTGGGCGAGCGGTTCGTCGACGTGTACGCCGCTATCAAGGACCAGGAACACCTGGAATTCATGACCGTCATCAGCCCCTGGGAGCGCGAGCATTTGTTGCTGCATGTGTAGGGAAAAGATGGTTTCCTTCAACTTTCTTGTGGTCCTGATTGGCGCAACGAGCATGACATGATTTAGCTGCAGCTTTAGTCTGGCATGTCCCGCACGGGCATGTCCCGCACGGGCATGTCCCACACGGGCATGTCCCACACGGGCATGTCCCACACGGGCATGTCCCACACGGGCATGTCCCACACGGGCATGTCCCCGACAAGCATGTCATCCTCGTCAAACATCCCCCTCCACGCTCCACGCGGCGAGGGCGCGTTCGAACCACTGTTTCACGGCAGGCAAGCGCGATACGGCCGAAACCACCCAGGTGAGTTGTGTAAAATGAAATGACTTTAAAATACGTCGCGGTCGTTGTTCGATCCAGGCACCCAAGGATAAGCTTATGAAAAACATGCTGTTTTCCATCGCCGCACTGCTGCTTCTCGCAGCTTGCAGCAACGATGTCAATTTCTCGATAGATAACCCGACCGATGCGGCAATCAAACTGCAGATTGATCGGTTGCGCGGCAAACCTCGCCCTTCAGGGCGGGGCGGGGTCGCGAGCGCGGACGGCGCAGCCGTCCGGTTTGGTGCGTCTAGTGCGGCGTCTGCTGCGGTTCGATGTACTGCCGGATAACGGCGATAGGCGCACCGCCGCAGCTACCGGCAAAGCAGGAAGGCGACCATAGCGCGCCGCCCCAAAGCTTCTTGCGGATGCTCGGATAGTTCTTCTTCCGAATCATGCGGCTGGAAACGCCTTTCAGGCTGTTGACCAGATTGGAAACGGAAACCTTGGGCGG
>NZ_WHJF01000179.1:0-7005 GCF_011682185.1 Massilia genomosp. 1 | reverse complement strand
TGGCCGCCGCCCTGCACGCGAAAAAAAACCTCGCGTGCAGGGCGGCGGCCGCGCGAAGCGGTCATCTTGTCAAGCGATTTCGACGTTCAATCGTAAAAAAATCGACAGGCTTAAGTCCGGTAGATTGCCTCTGGTACCGGCGAAGAAATACTCGACGTTAAATTGCGAAGTCGCTAAAGCAGGCAGCTTATTGAAGCCGCGATAGTCGATTTTCAAGACAGCAACGCTCATGCCTGACGGTACGTGCACTGGAATTGCAATGTTGCAGCTCTTGCGGTCAAACGTTTTACCCGTTTCGCCACCTACCGAAATCTGGTACTGGTCAAACAGCAGACTTAAGGATTTCGCGTCAGGGCTCAGCGTGGCTGATACAGAGCCAGCAGGGCAGCCAGTGCCACCGTATCCGGGGGTCCCTAAGGAGATATCGTCAGGATTAGCGAAAGCAGGAGCGCTGAGCGCGAGGGTGGATGCGAGCAGAAAGGCAATTTTCATAGTTTTTCTCCATAGGTGCGATCAAGGGAATTTCCTATCCAGGTAGGAAAAGGCGTATGGACAGAATAATTGCGCTCGATTTAAACAGGTGTATTGCGCCAGTTTCAGCTGTAAGAAGAAGTAACGATAATTCAACACTACATTGGTCGATCATTCCCCAGTCGAAACCATCTTCCGTTCCTGCTCGCCATTCTCAATGGCATAGGCGCGCTGCGTCTTCCCGCCCACCTGCCATTCCGCCAAACGTGCCTGCCATAACTGTTCGCGATCCGTATTTTCCACCCTGAGCCCTCCCGAAAATCAAGAAGTGCAGGGTGAGCGTGGAAATAAGGAAATCATAGGTGGGATGGCCGGCTGCCTACAATAGATCAGCGCTTCCTTAGCGTACTATTTTGTCCGAATTCTGTGGGTGCCTCAAGGTAAGTGCAATGACGGAAGGGCCGTTCTACAGAAAATTTGGGGTTTAAGGTGCAGTGGAACGGAAAACCGGGTTAAGAAGCCCAGTTCGCGCTGTCCACGATGTGCCGCTGTGAGACAATCGGGAATATTCCATTGAACGAACCCCCTATGCTGAGCGCACAGATGCCATTAGACGAACGGGAGCGCTTGCGAGCGCTGGAACAGCTCGACGTGCTCGACTCCGCGCCCGAGCGTGAGTTCGATGCGCTGGTGGCAACTGCTGCCTTGGTGTGCGGCGTCCCGATCTCCCTGATCAGCCTGATTGATCGCGACCGGCAATGGTTTAAGGCCAATTTAGGCCTCCCCGGGGTGACCGAAACACCCCGGGACGTCGCGTTTTGCGCTCACGCGATCCTTGATGACGGCATCTTCGAAGTGCCTGATGCTCTGGCCGACCCCCGCTTTGCCGACAACCCATTGGTGGCCATGGCGCCTGACATCCGTTTTTACGCCGGCGCCACGCTGCGCTTGAGTGACGGCGCTCACGTTGGCACGCTGTGCGTGATCGACCGTGTACCACGCCGTCTGAGTGAGAAGCAGCGCGAGGCGCTGCGCCTGCTGTCGATTGCTGCCATCCAGGCGCTGGAATCACGTCGTATGGCACGGGCTTTTGCGGCCAGTGAAACCCGTTTTCGCACGCTCAGCGAGGCATCGCCGTTAGGCGTGTTTGCCATCGACGCGGCCGGCGGCTGCATCTACACCAATGCGCGCTGGCAAGCCATCTACGGCCTAAGCAAGGCCGAGGCTCTGGGCGACGGCTGGAACCACACAGTCCATCCCGACGACAAGGTCGCCGTCTTCGCTCACTGGCAGCACTCAGCGGAACTGAAGCAAGAATTCGACATGGAGTTCCGGGTCCGCCGCCACGATGGCACAGTGCGCCATGTGCGCTCTGTTGCGCGTGCCTTGCTGGATGGCGATGACGGGGTCACCGGCTACGTCGGTTCGGTAGAGGACACCACCGAGCGTTTGCAGTCGCGCCGAGCACTCGACGAAGAACGCGAGCGCCAGGCAGCGATCATTCAGGGCACCGGCGCGGGCACCTGGGAATGGAACGTTCAGACCGGCGAGACGCGCTTCAATGACCGCTGGGCCGAGATCGTAGGGGTTACCCTGGACGAGCTTTACCCCACCACTATCCAGACCTGGGCCAATCTGGCCCACCCCGAGGACATGGTGCGATCCAGTGCGCTGCTTCAGACTCACTTTACGGGCGACACGCCGTATTACGAATGCGAGGCGCGCATGCGCCACCGCGACGGACACTGGGTCTGGGTGCTCGACTGCGGCAAGGTGCTGACCCGCACTGCAGACGGCCAGCCCGAATGGATGTTCGGCACACACCTGGATATCACGGCGCGTAAGGTGCAGGAAGAACGATTGCGCAAGAGCGAGGAACTGCTGAACCGCACCGGCGCTCTAGCTCAGGTTGGCGGTTGGGAGGTCGACATTGGCAACGGCAGCATCCTCTGGTCCGAGCAGACCTGTCGCATCCACGGCGTGGAGTCTGATTACCAACCCCAGCTTGCTGAGGCAATCAACTTCTATGCGCCGGAAGCGCGCCGCACCATCGAGGCGGCCGTGGCGCAAGCCATGGCCGACGGCACGAACTGGGACCTGGAACTGCCTTTCATCCAGAAGGGCGGTCGCAGGATCTGGGTGCGTACGGTAGGCAATGCGGAGTTCGAGGGTGGAACGCCTGTGCGGCTGTTCGGCGCATTCCAGGACATTACCCGGCGCGTCCAAGATCGCCTTGCTCTGGAAGCCGCTCAACAGCGCGTCACGCTGGCGACCGAAACCGCTGGCATTGGGGTGTGGGAGCTTAACCTGCAAACCGGCGTGCTTACCTGGGATGCCCTGATGTACGCGCTTTACGGTCTGCCTGAGGGATCTGGTAAGGACGGCTACGAGCTCTGGGCTCGGCACCTTCATCCCGCTGATCGAAGCCGCGCCGAGCTAGAGTTCAATTCGTCCTTGGAAAGCGGTGCCGACTTTCGCTCCGAGTTTCGTGTGATCTGGAGCGACGGCTCCGTACACTTTCTTCGTGCCGCTGGCACTGTGACGCGTGACGCCGCAGGCAAAACTCGGCACATTGTGGGCGTGAATTGGGATGTGACGCCACTGCGCGAGCTCACCAACCAACTGGCCGAACAGCACGAGCTCCTTCGCGTGACCCTGCAGTCGATCGGCGACGCCGTGATCACCACCGATGCGCACAGCCAGGTGACCTGGTTGAACCCGGTGGCCGAGCGCATGACCGGCTGGCTGTCCGGCGAAGCGCTCGGACGGCCACTGACCCATGTCTTTCACATCGTCAATGAAGAGACCCGGCATCCCACCGAGAACCCTGTGGCCACCTGTCTGGCACAGGACAAGATTGTGGGCTTGGCCAACAACACGGTGCTCATCTCACGCAACGGCGATGAGTTCGGCATCGAGGATTCCGCTGCGCCGATTCGCAGTCGGAGTGGTGACGTGCTCGGCGTCGTGCTGGTCTTTCACGACGTGACCGAACAGCGTCGACTGTCCGGCGAGATGAGCTACCGCGCCACGCACGACGCCCTCACTGGCCTGGTCAACCGCGCCGAGTTTGAGACCCGTTTGCGCCGTACGCTGAACAAGGCTCACGAGGAACGTAGCGAGCATGCCCTGCTGTACATCGACCTCGACCAGTTCAAGCTCGTGAACGACGCCTGCGGACACTCAGTGGGCGACCAGCTCCTGCAGCAGGTGGCCAAGCTGCTGCGCGAAGCCGTTCGTGCGCGCGACACCCTGGCCCGCCTTGGGGGGGACGAATTTGCGGTCATCCTGGAGCACTGCCCGTCCGACCAGGCCCAGCGCGTGGCACAGCAGATCTGTGACCGCATGGAGGACTTCAGGTTCCTGCACGACGATCGCCGCTTCCGCATCGGCACCAGCATCGGCCTGGTGCCTGTGGACCACCGCTGGGCAAGCACGGCCGCCGCCATGCAGGCGGCAGACACCTCATGCTACGCCGCAAAGGAGGCGGGCCGCAACCGAGTGCATGCGTGGTTCGACACCGACCAAGCCATGCGCGCACGTCATGGCGAAATGCAGTGGGCCTCGCGGCTGGAGCAGGCGCTGGATGAGGACCGGTTTGCGCTCTATGCGCAGCGCATCGAAACACTCTGCGAGGGCTCCACGGGCCTTCACGCGGAAGTACTCATCCGCTTGCTGGATAGCGATGGCAGCCTGATCCAGCCGGGGGCCTTCCTACCGGCTGCAGAGCGCTTCCACATGGCCACGCGTATAGACCGCTGGGTACTCAAGCGCGCTATGCAGCAGATTCAGGCTATGCCAGACGTGAATGCTCTTGACACTTTGTGTATCAACCTGTCAGGGCAGTCGGTGGGCGACCGGGCGTTTCACCGGCATGCCATCGACGCGTTGACCGAAGCCGGCAGCGCGGTTTGCCGGCGCATCTGCTTGGAGATTACGGAGACCGCCGCCGTCACGAATATGGCCGATGCTGCGAACTTCATCGAACAGGTCCGCGCTCTCGGGACTAGGGTGGCCCTCGACGACTTCGGCGCCGGGGCTTCATCATTTGGATACCTGAAGACTCTCAAGGTCGATCTGCTGAAAATCGACGGCAGTTTCATCCGCGACGTCATCGACGATCCGCTGGACGCCGCCGCAGTACGCTGTTTCGTCGACGTGGCCCGGGTGGTGGGGGTAAAGACGGTCGCCGAATTCGTGGACCGGGCGGAAGTGCTAGCGTACGTGCGCGAGATTGGTATCGACTACGCTCAAGGGTTCTTGCTGCACAGACCCGAGCCGATCGAGAACCTGCTCGGCGCTGCCGAGCCACTCGCGCACGTCTGAATCAACGTAGCTGCTCATCGGTACGGTGTTGCATCCCCCCGCACACCTGCATGTGCGGTGCCCCGGGACGACAGCAGGCGAGGCGTATTCAGCTTAAGCTACTGATAGTATAGGTGCGAGCTCCAGGTTATCACGGCACACCGTGAAGCGTGGGCCGTCAAAGACCGTTAGCGGCTGAGATCAAAGAACGTAAGCATCCAGCCCACCCATCTATGAATTCCTGAACGCTGCGGCCACACTCCTTTCTTCAATTTCGAGGAGAAATATGGTGGCAAATGTGGAGCAAATTAACGAGTGGCAGGAGCGCGTGGCACGGTGGCAGGCAAGCGGCCTGTCCCAGCGCGCATTCGCTATTGAGAACGGTGTCTCTCAACGCCAGGTCAGCTACTGGGCGCGGCGGCTGGGCGAAGCGCAGTTGTCACCAGCATTTTTGCCTGTGCGTGTGACGCCTACTGGCGCTTCCAGCGGTATCGTTCTGCGCAGCGAACGCGGCTGGACCGTGACCGTGCCGCTCGACGTGCCGGCCAGCTGGCTGGCCGAGTTGATGCGCGCGCTGTGATGGATGTTTCGGCAGATAGCATTTGGCTTGCCACTGCGGCGGTAGATATGCGCACTGGCATTGATGGGCTGTCATTGCACGTGCAGCAGGCGCTGGGCCGTCCGCCCTGCGACGGCACGGCGTACGTGTTTGCCAACCGGCGCCGCACGCGCTTAAAAGTGGTGTGCTGGGATGGCACCGGCGTCTGGATGTGCCTGCGCCGGCTGCACCGTGGCCAGTTCATTTGGCCCGCAGCCGACGAGGCAAGCTGGCAGGTCAGTGCCGAACAGTGGCAGTGGCTCATCGCTGGTGTGGACTGGCAGCGCCTGTCGGCGCCCGCCCCTGCGCAGTGGCGCTTATGACGACGTAAACTGTTGTGCTTGTAAACGTCGTCCGAGACCGGTAAACTGCTCGGCATGAATCTGCTCGACGAACTTGCCCGCACCGACATCGCCCCAGCGCTGCTGGCGCAGGTGCAGGCGCTGATCGAACAGCAGCAGGCCAAGCTCGCCGAGAAGGACTTCAAGATCAAGGCGTTGACGTTCGAGCTGGCTTATTACAAGCGCGTGCGCTTTGGCAAGGCCAGCGAAGCACTGGTCGGGGAACAGCGCATGCTGTTCGACGAGACCGTCGATATGGACCTCGCGGCCATCGATGAGGAACTGCGCAGCCAGGCACCCGTCAAACCGCCACGCAAGCGCGCCGGCCGCCAACCGCTGCCGCCGGAACTGGAGCGCATCGAGCACCGCCATGAGCCCGAGTCGTGCCAGTGCGGCCAGTGCGGCGCCGACCTGGTCAAGATCGGCGAGGACGTCAGCGAGCAACTGGACGTGGAGCCAGCGCGCTTCTTCGTGCACCGCCACATTCGTCCGCAATATGCTTGCCGTCCCTGCGAGACGGTGACAGCAGCGCCGATCCCGGCTGCCGTCATCGATGGTGGCATGGCCGCAGTGGGCCTGCTGGCCTGGATCGCCGCCTGCAAGTATCTCGACCACCTGCCGCTGTACCGGATCGAGCAGATCGCAACGCGCCAAGGCGTGCCACTGGCCCGTTCGACCCTGGCCGACTGGATCGGGCGCATCGGCGTGGCCCTGCAGCCGCTGGCGGACCGGCTGGCCGAACTGCTGCGCCAGCACGATTGCCTGCATGCCGATGAAACGCCAGTGCGCCAGCTCGATCCGGGCAGTGGCAAGACGCGCCACGCCTACCTGTGGGCCTATCGTTCCGGCGTGCACGATGACGGCCCGCCGATCGTCGTGTTCGACTACCAGACCAGCCGCGCGGGCGCCCACGTGCGCTCGTTCCTGCACGGCTGGCGCGGCCACCTGATGGTGGACGACTATGCCGGCTACAAGGGGTACTGTCAACTTGCTGAATCGAAGGCGGAACCAGAGGCAATTCGGCTCGATCCGGCTGTATTGAGATCTTGGGATGCTGTAAATTATCCGTTCATCGCTACATCGGTTATCTGGTTCCAGAGTGAGAATGCTTGAGTGCGGACGTGACGATATTGCTGCGCCGACAGCTGGTTACGCTGGCACCGGAAGGCGTTGTTGATAGGGCCATGAGCCGACAGGAAACGCTGTGCATGGCCAGGTGATTTGAAGCGGCGCATCTGCCGTTCTCGTTGTCGCGTTGGCTGGTGTGATAGCTCGGCGCGATTGTTCAAA
>NZ_WHJF01000178.1:0-7131 GCF_011682185.1 Massilia genomosp. 1 | reverse complement strand
TTGCGGTAGTGGCGTCCGAAGTGCGCAACCTGGCGCAGCGTTCGGCCGGCGCCGCCAAGGAAATCAAGCAGTTGATTGGCGACTCGGTCGATAAGGTCGACAGCGGCGCCAAGCTGGTCGACCAGGCCGGCCTGACGATGCAGGAAATCGTCACCAGCATCCATCGGGTCACCGACATCATGGGCGAAATCACCACCGCCAGCGCCGAGCAGACCGCCGGCATCGACCAGATCAACGAAGCGGTCGGGCAGATGGATTCGATCACCCAGCAAAACGTGGCCCTGGTCGAAGAAGCTGCGGCGGCGGCCGGCCTGCTGCAAGAGCAAGCGAGCACGCTCACGCAAGTGGTCAGCGTGTTCAAGCTCGATGGCGCGGCCGCGTCGATGGCCGCGGTGCGCCACGCGCCGCAGCGCAAGCTTGCCGCCGTGCCGGCGCGCCCGGCCGGCAAGCCGGCGCCTGCCGTGCGCAAGCTGGCAGCGCCCAAGCCCGCGCCGCACAAGCGCGCCGCCGCCACAGTCGCCGCATCGGACTGGGAAGAGTTCTGACGCGCGTACGTACACAAGGAGCGGGCAGGGCGCCGGTAGCGCGCCCGCCCGTTTTGTAACAAACTGTCATTGATCCATATCATTGCCGTTTTCCCGTTCGCTGCTGGCGAACAGGCGGCACATACCAAATGTTGGTTTAAGAAGACAAGCGACAAATCTTCGATGTAAGGCGTTATTTCTTTCAGGTATCGTGTTTTTCGACAGGCAGCGTGGGCTCCCAACCGCCACGCGCCGTGCCGAATGCACCTTACTGGGAGACTGTATGAAGCACCCGCTCAGCGGATCGGGCACGCGCCCCGGCGCCATTCTCGCACTTGCCGATGGCACGCTATTTCACGGCAGCGCCGTCGGCGCGCCAGGCCGGACCAGCGGCGAAATCGTCTTCAACACCGCCATGACCGGGTACCAGGAAATCCTGACCGACCCCAGTTATACGCGCCAGATCGTCACCCTGACCTATCCACACATCGGCAACACCGGCGTCAACCCGCAGGACTGCGAATCGACGCGCGTGCATGCGGCGGGGCTGGTGATCCGCGACCTGGCGCTGCTGGCGTCGAACTTCAGGAGCGGCGCCAGCCTGTCCGACTACCTCGCTGCGCACGGCCTGATCGCGATCGCCGGCATCGATACCCGCAAACTGACACGCCTGCTGCGCGACGGCGGCGCCCAGAACGGCGCCATCGTCAGCGGCGACGACCCGCAGCCGGCGCTGGCACTGGCGCGCGCTTGCGGCGGCCTGGCCGGCGCCGACCTGGCGCGCCTGGTCACCACCCAGGCAGCGTACGAGTGGGACCAGACGGTGTGGCGGATGGAAACCGGTTTCGGACGCCGGCAAGGAGCACACCTGCACGTTGCCGCATTCGACTTCGGGATCAAGTCGAACATCCTGCGCATGCTCGCCGAGCGCGGATGCAGGATCACCGTGCTGCCCGCCACAACGCGCGCGGCCGAGGTGCTGGCGCTCGCCCCGGACGGGATCTTTTTGTCCAACGGCCCCGGTGACCCGGCCGCCTGCGACTACGCGATCGAGGCGGCGCGCATCCTGATGGAGAGCCGCATTCCGATGTTCGGCATCTGTCTCGGGCACCAGATCATCGCGCTCGCGTGCGGCGCCACGACGGTCAAGATGAAGTTCGGCCATCGCGGCGCCAACCATCCGGTGCAGGACCTGGCCAGCGGCAAGGTGTCGATCACCTCGCAGAACCACGGCTTCGCGGTCGACGCCGCGACCTTGCCGGCCAATTGCCGGGTCACCCACGTGTCGCTGTTCGACGGCACCTTGCAGGGTTTCGAGCGCGTCGATACACCAGCCTTTTGCTTCCAGGGCCATCCCGAAGCCTCACCCGGCCCGCACGATACGGCTGGCCTGTTCGACCGGTTCGTGACCATGATGGAGGATTGCAAACATGCCTAAGCGCGCAGACATCCGCAGCATTCTGTTGATCGGCGCCGGCCCGATCGTGATCGGCCAGGCGTGCGAGTTCGATTACGCCGGCGCCCAGGCCTGCAAGGCGTTGCGCGAGGAGGGCTACAAGGTCATCCTCGTCAACAGCAACCCGGCCACCATCATGACCGACCCCGAGATGGCCGACGTCACCTACATCGAGCCGATCGCCTGGGAAGTGGTGGCGCGCATCATCGCCAGGGAGCGTCCCGACGCCTTGTTGCCGACCATGGGCGGGCAGACCGCCCTCACTTGCGCGCTCGACCTGCACCGCCACGGCGTGCTGGCCGAATTCGGCGTGGAGCTGATCGGCGCCACGCTTGACGCGATCGACAAGGCCGAGGACCGCGCCAGGTTCAAGGCCGCCATGACCGGCATCGGCCTGGCCTCGGCCACGTCAAGCGTGGCGCACAGCATGGCCGAAGCCTGGGAAGCGCAGGCGGCGCTCGGTTTTCCGGTCGTGATCCGGCCCTCGTTCACCATGGGCGGCAGCGGCGGCGGCATCGCTTACGACGCCGCCCAGTTCCACACCATCTGCCAGCGCGGGCTGGAACTGTCGCCCACCAGGGAGTTGCTGATCGAAGAGTCCCTGCTCGGGTGGAAAGAGTTCGAGATGGAAGTCGTGCGCGACAAGCTCGATAACTGCATCATCGTCTGCTCGATCGAAAACCTGGACCCGATGGGCGTGCATACCGGCGACTCGATCACGGTGGCGCCGGCGCAGACCCTGACCGACAAGGAATATCAGATTATGCGCAACGCCAGCCTGGCGGTGCTGCGCGAAGTGGGCGTGGACACGGGCGGCTCGAACGTGCAGTTCGCGGTCAACCCGCACGACGGGCGCCTGATCGTCATCGAAATGAACCCGCGCGTCTCGCGTTCGTCGGCGCTGGCCAGCAAGGCCACCGGGTTCCCGATCGCGCGCGTGGCGGCCAAGCTGGCAATCGGTTTCACGCTCGACGAACTGCGCAACGAGATCACCGGCGGCGCCATGCCGGCCTCGTTCGAACCGTCGATCGACTACGTGGTGACCAAGATCCCGCGCTTCGCCTTCGAAAAATTCCCCGGCGCCGACGAGCACCTGACCACCCAGATGAAATCGGTCGGTGAAGTCATGGCGATCGGCCGCACCTTCCAGGAATCGTTCCAGAAGGCCCTGCGCGGGCTCGATATCGGCGTCGACGGCGTGCGCCGCGACGGCATGCGTACCGGGCGCGCGGTGATCGAGGAAGAGCTGCGCAAGCCGGGGCCGGACCGCATCTGGTACGTGGGCGAAGCGTTCGCCCAGGGCCACACGCTCGATGAAGTGCATGCCTGCAGCGCCATCGATCCATGGTTCCTGGCGCAGATCGGCGACCTGGTCGAGATCGAACTGTGGATCGAACAGCAAACCCTGGCCGCGCTGGACAAGCCGGTCATGGTCCGCCTCAAGCAGCAAGGTTTCGGCGACCGCCGCCTGGCCGCGCTGCTGGGCGAGACCGAGCAGGCGGTGCGCGAGGCGCGCCACGCGCTCGGCGTGCGGCCCGTGTACAAGCGGGTCGATTCCTGCGGCGGCGAATTTGCCGCCAGCACGGCCTACCTGTATTCGACCTACGACGAACAGTGCGAAGCGGCGCCGAGCGCGCGCCGCAAGATGATGGTGCTCGGCGGTGGCCCGAACCGCATCGGCCAGGGCATCGAATTCGACTACTGCTGCGTACACGCGGCGATGGCCCTGCGCGAGGATGGCTACGAGACCATCATGGTCAACTGCAATCCCGAAACCGTCTCCACCGACTTCGACACCTCCGACCGCCTGTATTTCGAACCGGTGACCCTGGAAGACGTGCTGGAGATCGTCGCCCTCGAACGGCCGGAAGGCGTGATCGTGCAGTTCGGCGGCCAGACCCCGCTCAAGCTCGCCCTGGCGCTGGAAGCGGCCGGGGTGCCGGTCATCGGCACCTCGCCCGACATGATCGACGCCGCCGAGGACCGCGAGCGCTTCCAGCAGATGCTGCAACAGATCGACCTGCGCCAGCCGCGCAACCGCACCGCGCGCTCGGAGCAGGAAGCGGTGCGCATGGCCGACGACATCGGCTACCCGCTGGTGGTGCGGCCCTCGTATGTGCTGGGCGGGCGCGCCATGGAAATCGTGCATGAGGCGGCCGACCTGGAACGCTACATGCGCGAAGCGGTCAAGGTCTCGCACGATTCGCCGGTGCTGCTGGACCGCTTTCTGGATGAGGCCATCGAGGTCGATGTCGACTGCGTGGCGGACGGCAGCCGGGTCCTGATCGGCGGCGTGATGGAGCATATCGAGCAGGCCGGCATCCACTCGGGCGACTCGGCCTGTTCGCTGCCGCCGCATTCGCTGAGCGAGGCCACGGTCCTTGAAATCAAGCGCCAGACCGCGCGCATGGCGATGCAACTGAACGTGGTCGGCCTGATGAACGTGCAGTTCGCGGTGCAGCAGTTGCGGGTCGACGCGCGACTGCTGGACTTCATCTATGTACTTGAAGTCAATCCGCGCGCCTCGCGCACCGTGCCGTTCGTGTCCAAGGCCACCGGCCTGCCGCTGGCCAAAATCGCCGCGCGCTGCATGGCCGGGCAGTCGCTCGACCAGCAGGGCGTACATGAAGCGCTGGCGCCACGTTTCTGCGTCAAGGAAGCGGTTTTCCCATTCGCCAAATTCCCCGGCGTGGACACCATCCTCAGTCCCGAAATGAAGTCGACCGGCGAAGTGATGGGGGTCGGCTCTACCTTCGGCGAAGGCTTCTTCAAGGCCCAGCTGGGGGCGTCGGTGCGGGCGCCCACCGGTGGGCGCGCCTACCTGCGCGTGCGGCGCGGCGACCAGGCGCGCGCGGTGGCGCTGGCCCGGCGCCTGGCCGGCGCCGGCTTCACCCTGTGCGCCAGCCTGGTGACGGCGACCGTCATCCGCGCCGCCGAAATCGAGGTCGTCGAGATCGACGACGCGGCGGTGCTGGCCGCGCTGGCGGCGCGCGAACTGGCCATGGTGGTGCTGACGGTGGATGAACGGCGCAGCGCGGTGGTCGCCTCGCAGGCGTTGCGGGTGGCCGCGCTGGCCGCCGGCACGGTGGTATGCACCACCATCGCCGGCGCCGAGAGCATGTTCGAGGCGAGCCTGCATGCGGCCAGCTTCGGCCTGGTGTCGCTGCAAGAGCTGCACCGCGCGCCCGCCCTGGCCGCGCCATCGCCCACAGCGCGGCCAAGCCCCACGCCGGCCGACCTGCTGGCGGCCGCCGCCGCCTTGCCCGAGCGGCGTCGCCAGGCGCGCCAGCGCACGGTCGGCGCGCCCGCGCTCAAGCTGTTCATCCGCCAGCCCTTCACCGAATCGGACGCCGCCCAGCAGCATCTGATCGGCCAGGTGCTGCACCTGATCGACGGCGCCAACGGCCTGCCGCACCCGTTCGACTACCTGACCGGCGCCAGGGCTGAAAGCGCCGACACCTTCAAGAAATCGTTCGAGCGCGATACCGGCCTGCCGTTCACGCCCAAGCACTTTCGCGACCACCGGCTTGGATTGCTCGATCAGGCCGACGCGCTGGTCAACATCCGGGTCGGCATGAGCGAGAGCAGCGCTTTCGAACTCGGTTACCACATCTTCAAGGGACGCCGCACGCCGGTGCTGTTTTTGGTGTGGAAGGAGGCGCCGATCAAGACCACCCTGATTCGCGAACTGCAGGACCTGTGCGACGTCACCTACCTCGAATTCGGGCATGTGGACGAACTGCGGGCCGGCATCCAGGCATTTTTCGCGCGCTTGCCGCCTCCCGCCGCAAGCTGCTAACGCAAGCACGCCGGCCGCATGGTGCGGCCGGCTTCAACGCTTCCCTTAAGAACAGTAATCCAAGGAGTATTCGAATGTTCGACAACATCAGCATCAAAAGCCTCGTCACCGGGGTTCTCGGCTTCCTGATCGCGCTGCTGGTGGCGGTTGGCGCCATGGGCATTTTTGGCGCAAGCCATTCGGTCTCCCTGATTCGCGACGTCACGCTTGAAGACTACAAGAACAGCTCGGTGCAGGCGGCCAGCCGGCTGGAGATGGAACTCAATCGCAGCCAGATCCTGCAGGCGCTCCAGCACAATCCGGTGCTGCCCTCGTCGCAGCTGCACGACCATGCGCTGACCGTACACTTCGACCAGATCGAGGCGATCGGCGAACGCGCCACCAAGCGCTGGAAGCAATACATGGCCGCCATCAAGTCACCTGAAGAAAAGCGCCTGGCCGAGGAGTGGTTTGCCAAAAGCGAGGGGCTGGGCCTGGAACATATCCGCAGCACGGCGGCCCTGATCAAGGCCGGAAAATGGGACGACGCCGAACATGTGCTGATCAAGAAGATCAACCCGACCTACCGTGCGGGTGACGCGGCGATGGAGCGCATGAAGGAAGCCATCTCCACGCGCGTGAACAGCGACGAATTGCGCGTCAAGGAAGAACTCAAGGAAATCGGCTACGCCAATATGGTGGTGTTGTTCGTCGGCGTGGCGCTCGGGCTCGCGGTAGGCTGGGCGCTGCTGCGCGCCATCTCGGCGCCGCTCGAGGAAGCCATGCAGATCGCGGTGCGCGTGGCCGATGGCGACCTGACCGGCAAAATCGGCAAGCACGGACGCAATGAGATCGGCGCCTTGCTCGGCGCCCTGGACAAGATGAAAGCCAACCTGGCCAGCATCGTCTCGGAAGTTCGCAGCAGCACCGACACCATTTCCAGCGCCTCGAGCGAAATCGCGGCGGGGAACACCGACCTGTCGGACCGCACCAGCTCCCAGGCCAGTTCGCTCGAGCAGACCGCCGCGTCGATGGAAGAATTGACCAGCACCGTGCGCCAGAACGCCGACAATGCGCGCCAGGCCAATGTACTGGCGCTGTCGGCGTCGGAAGTGGCCACCAAGGGCGGCGTGGTGGTGGCGCAGGTGGTCGAGACCATGGGGTCGATCAACGCCTCGTCCAAAAAAATCGTCGACATTATCGCCGTCATCGACGGCATCGCCTTCCAGACCAACATTCTGGCGCTGAACGCGGCGGTGGAAGCGGCGCGCGCCGGCGAACAGGGACGCGGCTTTGCGGTAGTGGCGTCCGAAGTGCGCAACCTGGCGCAGCGTTCGGCCGGCGCCGCCAAGGAAATCAAGCAGTTGATTGGC
>NZ_WHJF01000177.1:0-7335 GCF_011682185.1 Massilia genomosp. 1 | reverse complement strand
CGCAGTTTCGCTCCACGCTTCCTCCCCACAGTCGGTCGCCCTTCCGCAGTTGCGCTTCACTTCGCTCACTGTGGTCAGCTTGCGGGAGGACTTGCACCTCCAAGAGTGCGCCCATGCTGGGCGCACGCGAAAAAGGGAGAACAGCCGATGCTGCTCCCCCTTCTTCTGTTTGGTAGGCCCGGACGGACTTGAACCGTCGACCAAAGGATTATGAGTCCTCTGCTCTAACCAACTGAGCTACAGGCCCAAAATTTGTACTGAATAGCTGGGTTCCCAACTGTCGTGCTTCGGAAATACCGCCCAGCATCGGTGCGGCAGGGAGCCCGCCATCACCAATTGCTCCCGTCACAAAGTGGCGTGAGGATATGGCTTTTCGCCTCAGCCCGTCAAGGCTTAATTACCTTCCAGGAAGCTCTTGAGCTTGTCGGAGCGCGATGGGTGGCGCAGCTTGCGCAGCGCCTTCGCTTCAATCTGGCGAATCCGCTCGCGCGTGACGTCGAATTGCTTGCCCACTTCTTCCAGGGTGTGGTCGGTCGACATCTCGATGCCGAAACGCATGCGCAGCACCTTCGCTTCGCGTGGCGTCAGGGAATCGAGCACATCCTTGACCACCCCACGCATCGAGGCATGCAAGGCCGCGTCCGATGGCGCCAGGGTATTGTTGTCTTCGATGAAGTCGCCAAGGTGCGAATCGTCATCGTCGCCAATCGGCGTTTCCATCGAGATCGGCTCTTTCGCGATCTTCATGATCTTGCGGATCTTGTCTTCCGGCATTTCCATCTTGATCGCCAGGGTCGCCGGATCGGGTTCCGCCCCGGTTTCCTGCAAGATCTGGCGCGAGATGCGGTTCATCTTGTTGATCGTTTCGATCATATGCACCGGGATGCGGATCGTGCGCGCCTGGTCGGCGATCGAGCGCGTGATGGCCTGGCGGATCCACCAGGTCGCATAGGTGGAGAATTTATAGCCGCGACGGTATTCGAACTTGTCCACCGCCTTCATCAGGCCGATATTGCCCTCCTGGATCAGGTCGAGGAATTGCAGGCCGCGGTTGGTGTACTTCTTCGCGATCGAAATTACCAGGCGCAAGTTGGCCTCGGTCATTTCGCGCTTGGCCTTGCGCGCCTTCATTTCACCGGCCGCCATCTGGCGGTTAATGTTGCGCAAGTCAGGCAGCGGCAGCACCACGCGCGCCTGCAGGTCGATCAGGCGCTGCTGCAATTCCTTGATCGTCGGAATATTGCGTCCGAGGATGGCCGAGTAGGCGTGGCCGGCGCCCACTTCGCCATCGACCCATTCCAGGTTCGTTTCATTGCCCGGAAATACCTTGATGAAGTGGGCGCGCGGCATGCCGCACTTGTTCACCGCCACATCGAGGATTTGCTTCTCGATATGGCGCACTTCATCGACTTGCCCGCGCAGGGTGTCGCACAGTTTCTCCACCACCTTGGCGGTGAAACGGATGCCCAGCAGTTCGTTGGAAATCGATTCCTGCGCCTTGACATAGGCTTTCGAGTTGTAGCCATCTTTCTCGAAGGCCTTGCGCATCTTGTCGAACTGCACCGAGATGATGTCGAATTTTTCCAGCGCCTGGTTTTTCAGCGCCTCTAACTGTTCGGCCGAGAAACCCGCGGCGCCGGAAGCGTTGTTCTCTTCTTCCTCTTCCTCTTCTTCCTCGTCGGCTTCTTCCTCGTCTTCATCCTCGTCGGTGGCGGCCGGGGCCACGACCGGCTCGAGCGGCTCGTCCGGGTCGACCATGCCGTCGACGATCTCGTCGATCTTGATTTCGTCGTTCTGGATGCGGATCGCGGCGGAAATGATTTCGGCGATCGTCACCGGGCAGGCCGAAATGGCCTGGATCATGTCCTTGAGGCCATCTTCGATGCGCTTGGCAATCTCGATCTCGCCTTCGCGCGTGAGCAGCTCGACCGAGCCCATCTCGCGCATATACATGCGCACCGGGTCGGTGGTGCGGCCGAAGTCGGAATCGACCGTCGACAGCGCCGCCTCGGCCGCGGCCTCGGCTTCGTCATCGCTGGTGACGGTAGCCACATTGTCGGACAGCAGCAAGGTTTCGGCATCGGGCGCGTGCTCGTAGACCGCGATCCCCATGTCGTTGAAAGTGCCGATGATGCCTTCGATCGCTTCCGGATCGACGATGTTTTCGGGCAGGTGATCGTTGATTTCGGCGTAGGTGAGGAAACCGCGTTCCTTGCCGAACTTGATCAGGGTTTTCAATTTCTGGCGCCGGCGCTCGAGTTCTTCCTCGGTCGCTTCGGTGTCCGACGAGAAGGCGTCTTTCAGCAGCGCCTTTTCCTTGGCCTTGCGGTCCTTGGCCTTGGCCTTGTCGACCGCTTTCAGCTCGGCCCGCTCGACCGCGTTGAGGGCGGCCACTTCATCGTTCTCGGGCTGGAATTCCTTCGGCTTGCGCCCGCGCCTGCCCGGTACCTTGACTGAGGGCAGCACGTAACCGGACGTGTCGATCGCGGCCAGCGCGGCGGCATCGGTGGTCTGGCTGACGACAGGCGTGGCGCTCGCGCTGGTACTCGCACCGGTACTGGCGCTGCGCGTTTCGGCCTTGTCTTGCGCTTTATCCGCCTTGGCGGACATTCTCGTTGGCTTATCAGCCGCTTTGGTTTCAGGTTTCTTGATTGGCACAGGCGCTTTCGATGTCACAACGACTAGCTTTATGGTGGATTAAGATAAAGTTTGTTGCCGGCCTTTTCGGCCCTACGTCCCCGGACCGGCCTTCGCAGGCCCCTCCGGCATTGCTGCACTCATAACACCTTTACATCACCTTACGGGCACGACCCGCGCGATTTCGGCAGTAGTCTACTGCATACAACGGCGGTTGGAGGCGCGAGCCATGTGTGGCTGAAAAGCAAACCGATGTTTGCCCCCGACAGCGCAACGCCGTCGCAACCAAAGCTGGCCCTGGCCGCCGACGCCCACCCTCTCTGCGCCGATCAAGAGCCTAACTCACTGAAAGAAATACAACTTACGGACAACGAAAAAATTTCTGCGAACACAACACTTATCGTTTTATTATAGCACGCAGTCCGTCTTTTTCCAGTGCCAAACGCCCCCTGTGCGGGCCTCCGGTCGCATGCTTTGCGCAGGGTCTAACTCGGCCCACCTTCGGCCTCCAGCCGCTTCTGCTCGGCCGTGATTTCGCGGTAGCGCACACCCACCTGATCTGAGGTCAGGCCGGCGGAAAACAACTGGGTCAGCTCCTGTTTAAGCGCTGCAAGTTTGATCTGCCTCACAGCCCCGACCAGCCACAATTTCACGCTGTCGATATCCGATTCCGGCTCCGAGGCAATTTCGGCGATCAAGCCATCGTAGTCGTTGCTGCTATCCTTCAAATGCTGGGACAAGGCCGCAAAGCTGCCGTTCGGCCCCAGTGCCTGGCCGCAGGCGACCAGGTACAGCAGGCGCTCGGCCGCGTCCGGGCCAAAATGCTTGAACGCGGCCAGCGCCGCCTCGTCCAGCTCCAGGCTGAGCGGCGGATGGGCCACCAGGTGGCGCAAGATCTGCAATTCCAGCCCGACCGGTTCCGGCCGGCCCTGGCGCGGCGGCGCCCGGCGCGCCACCGACACCGGCTTGGACAGCTCGAACAGGGCCTCGATTTCGGCCGGGCTCGACTCGGTCATGCTGGCCAGGCCGCGCACGATCTGCAGGCGCAGCGAGCTGGGCGACATCGATTGCAGCAGCGGCTTGGCGTCGAACTGGACGTGGGCGCGCCCTTCCGAGGTGGACAGATCGTGCTCGCCCGACACTTCGCGCAGCAAAAACTGCGACAGCGGCATCGCTTCGTGGATTTCTTGCTCGAATACATCGGCGCCGAATTCGCGCACGAAACTGTCCGGATCGTGCTCCGACGGCAAAAACAGGAATTTGATGATCTTGTTGTCGCTCACCTGCGGCAGGCAGGCTTCGAGCGCGCGGCGGGCGGCGCGCCGGCCGGCCTTGTCGCCATCGAAACTGAAAATCACGCTGTCGGTCTGGCGCAGCAACTTTTGCACGTGGGTACTGGTACACGCCGTGCCCAAGGTGGCCACCGCTTGCGGAAAGCCGAGCTGGGCCAGCGCGACCACGTCCATATAGCCTTCGGTCACCAGCACGTAGCCGGCGTCGCGGATGGCCTGGCGCGCCTCGTACAGGCCGTACAGCTCCAAACCCTTCTGGAACAGCGGGGTTTCCGGGGAATTCAGGTATTTCGGTTCGCCCTGGTCCAGCACCCGCCCGCCGAAGCCGATCACCTGGCCCTTGGTATTGCGGATCGGGAACATGATGCGCTCGCGAAAGCGGTCATAACGCTTCTTGTTGCCGCCGTCCTCGTCGACCTTGTCGATCACCAGGCCGGACTCGACCAGCGCCAGCGCCTCGTAATCGGGGAACACGGTGCGCAGGTTGTCCCAGCCGGACGGGGCGTAGCCCATGCCGAAGCGGGCCGCCACTTCACCGGTCAGACCGCGGTTTTTCAGGTAGGCGATGGCATTCGTGGCGCCGCGCAACTGGCCACGGTAGTAATCGCAAGCCTGGGTCATGGCTTCGGTCAGGGCCAGCGCCTGGGCCTGGTTGGCCGCGCGTTGCAGCGGAGGAATCTTGTCATCCGCGTCGGGCACGACCATGCCGACGCCCTGGGCCAGGTCCTTGACGGCATCGATAAAGCCCATGCCCGAATACTCGATCAGGAAACCGACCGCGTTGCCATGCGCGCTGCAACCGAAGCAATGGTAAAACTGCTTGGTCGGGCTGACCGTGAAACTGGGGGATTTTTCGCTGTGGAACGGGCACAGGCCCATGAAATTGGCCCCGCCCTTCTTCAGCTGGACGTAGCGGCCGACCACATCGACGATGTCGATACGGTTGAGCAAATCGGTAAGGAAGGATTGTGGAATCACGTGCGATGAACAGTCTTTGTGTCAGGTCAGACTATACCGCCGCGTCCGCCGCAGATTTGATCTGCGACAAGACGCGGGCTTGCCGGGGCGGCTTGCGCGAAAACGTTCCGCGCAACGCGCCATACGACGATCAGGCCGGCGCGAGCGCCTTCTTGATCAGGCCCGACACGATGCCCATGTCGGTGCCTTTTGGCAATTTTCCCTTGAGCAAGCCCATGACCTTGCCCATGTCCTGCGGACCGGCGGCGCCGGAAGCGCTCACGGCGGCGGCGACTTCGGCGGCGATTGCCTCTTCCGACAGGCCGGCCGGCATGTAGGCGGCGAGGATGACCAGTTCGGCCTTTTCGATATCGGCCAGGTCCTGGCGATTGCCATTTTCAAACTGGCTGATCGAATCCTTGCGCTGCTTGATCATTTTTTCGATGATCGCCTGGGTTTGTTCATCGTCGAGCTCGATACGCTCGTCGACTTCGCGGCGCTTGATCTCGGCCAGGATCAGGCGGATCGTCAGCAGCTTGGCCGCTTCTTTCGCGCGCATCGCCGCTTTCATATCGTCGGTAATTTGTTCTTTCAAGCCCATGGCAATCCTCGTAGAGATAATGAATGAATATCAGGTAACACACAGCAAAGACCAAATAGCAAAACCCGCTGCGGTAAACCGGAGCGGGTCTGCGACTACAGTAAAAACGATGACCCGGACAGGCTGTTGGCCGTCACCGGATCAGGTTCGACTGGACAGTCTTAGAATAATTTCTTAGGCAGTTGCTGGCTGCGAATGCGCTTGTAGTGGCGCTTGACGGCAGCTGCCAGCTTGCGCTTGCGCTCAGCCGTTGGCTTTTCGTAGAACTCGCGTGCGCGCAGTTCGGTCAGCAGACCCGTTTTTTCGATGGTGCGTTTGAAGCGACGCATTGCGACTTCGAACGGCTCGTTTTCTTTAAGGCGAATAGTGGTCATGTAAAAATCAAACCGTTAGATGTAGGGAAGAACGAGATAATAGCACCGTTTCCATCGCAGTGGAAGGTTTTCGCGGTTAGCCGCCTTCCTTTTGCTATTTCGCAACAAGCCCGCCGCCGCGGTTTACACCGCCTGCCCGGCCGCCACGCCCGAGGCCCACGCCCACTGGAAGTTATAGCCGCCCAGCCAGCCGGTCACATCGACCGCTTCGCCGATGAAATACAAGCCCGGCGCCTTGGTGGCCATCATCGATTGCTGCGACAGCTCGCGCGTATCGATGCCGCCCAGGGTCACCTCGGCCTTGCGGTAGCCTTCCGAGCCGGTCGGTACGATGGCCCAGCGGTTGATGGCGTCGCCCAGCTTGCGCAGCTTAGCGTCCGGCAAGTCGGCCAGGCGCGCGTCGGGTGTCAGGCCGGCGACCGCGATCAAGACCTCGGCCAGGCGCACCGGCAGCCACTGCGAGACCACATTGCCCAGTTGCTTCTTGAGCGTGCTCTTGCCGTCGATCAGCTCCTGCGCCACATCCATCTCGGGCAGCAGGTTGACGATGATCGGCGTGCCCGGCTGCCAGTAGCTGGAAATTTGCAGGATGGCCGGACCCGACAGGCCGCGGTGGGTGAACAGCAAATCCTCGCGAAAATGGCCGCGCCTGTTGCCCTTGCCCTTGTTCGAGCCGGTTTCCACCTCGACTTCAAGGGCGATGCCGGCCAGCGGCACGAAGGCTTCCCAGCTGGGGCCGTCGAAAGTGAGCGGCACCAGGCCCGGGCGTGGCCCGACCATGTTCAGGTCGAACTGGGCGGCGAGGCGGTAAGCAAAATCGCTCGCGCCGATTTTCGGGATCGACAAGCCGCCGGTGGCGATGACGACGCTGTCGGCCAGGATCTCGCCGCTATCGGTGAGGATGAAAAAGCCCTCGGCGGTTTTTTCCAGCGACTCGACCTTGGACGGCATGCGCCAGGTCACATCCCCGCTGGCGCACTCGGCCTTGAGCATCTGGATAATCTGCTCGGCGGACTCATTACAAAACAGCTGGCCGCGATGCTTCTCGTGATAGCCGATGCGGTGTTTCTTAACGAGGGTCAGAAAATCCTGGGGGGTATACCGCGACAAAGCGCTCTTGCAGAAATGGGGGTTATCCGACAAAAAATTCTGCGGCGCCGTATTGATATTGGTGAAGTTACAACGTCCACCGCCCGAAATCCTGATCTTCTCTGCAAGTTTCTCCGCATGATCGATCAACACCACCCGTTTGCCGCGCTGGGCGGCGACGGCCGCGCACATCATCCCGGCCGCGCCCGCGCCGATCACTGCTACATCAAATTGTTTTGCCATGGCGTATGCCGGTTTCCGCTAATCACTAAAACCGTGATTGTAAACCGCGCAGGCCCGCCAAGTCCCCGAACCAGCGGTAGAAAGTCCTACAACCGGGGTCAGAGCTTTAACTTGCAACACTTTTGTTGCAAGTTAAAGCTCT
>NZ_WHJF01000176.1:0-7361 GCF_011682185.1 Massilia genomosp. 1 | reverse complement strand
GCAGTACATCGAACAGCAGCAGACGCCGCACTAGACGCACCAAACCGGACGGCTGCGCCGTTCGCGCTCTTGACCCCGCCCTGAAGGGCGAGGTTTGCCGCGCAACCGATCAAGCGCCTGCATCCCGCGCAGCGCGACGACATTGGCGATCTGATGACCCAGCGCCCGCTGCCCGGACCGTACGCCGAGCAGATCGATCCCTTCCTGTTTCTCAATCACCATGGCCCGCAGCACTACCCGCCAGGCAACCGTGGCTTGCCGTTCGGGCCGCATCCGCACCGCGGCTTCGACACCGTGACCTTCATCATCGACGGCAGCCTGATGCACAAGGATAGCGCCGGCCACGAGAGCGTCATCGGCGCCGGCGGCGTGCAATGGATGACGGCCGGCAGCGGCATCGTGCATGCCGAAGTATCGCCGCCGGCGTTTCGCGAACAGGGCGGCCAGCTCGAAATCCTGCAACTCTGGATCAACCTGCCGGGACGCCTGAAGATGACGGCGCCGGCCTACACCGGGCTGCAGCGGGGCGATATTCCGACGCTGCAACTCGATGGCGGCAAGGTCGACCTGCACCTGATCGCCGGCGCATGGGATGGCAGCGCCGGCCCGCTGCCATCGCTGACCGGTGTATTCATGTCTACGGTGGAGATGCGCGCCGGCGGCCAGTTGCACGTGCCGGACCTGCGCGCGCGCAATGTGTTCCTGTATGTGGTGCGCGGCGCCGTGGAAGTGAACGGCGACCGCGCCGAGGCCTTCCACCTGGCCGAACTGAGCGAGGAAGGCGTCGCCCTGACGATTACCGCCGAGACCGACGCGCTGCTGATCTTCGGCCACGCCACGCCGCTCAACGAGCCGGTGGTATCGCACGGACCGTTCGTGATGAACACGAAGGAAGAAATCCAGGTCGCGATTGCCGACTTCGAAGCCGGGCGCTTCCAGCGCTTGCGTTAAGGCCAAGCCCGCATCAGCCCTGCGAAAGGAGCGCCTCGGTCGACAGCACCAGGGTCTCCTTGATCTCCTCCATCACCACATAGCTTTTCGACTGCGCCGCGCCGGGCAACTGCAGCAGCATGTCGCCGAGCAGCTTGCGGTACTCGGCCATCTCGTGGATGCGCGCCTTGATCAGGTAATCGAAGTCGCCCGACACCAGATGGCATTCCTGCACCTCGGGAATGCGCAGCACCTCGCGCCGGAACTGTTCGAAGGCCGAGGCCGACTTCTGGTTCAGGGTAATTTCCACAAACACCAGCAACTTCGCGCCCAGCGCGGCCGGATCGACGCGCGCGTAATACCCGCTGATGACGCCGTCGCGCTCCATGCGCTTGACGCGCTCGATGCAGGGCGTGACCGACAAGCCGACCCGCTCGCCCAGGTCCTTCATCGAGATGCGCCCTTCGCGTTGCAGGATGCGCAGGATGTGGCGGTCGAGCTTGTCGAGACTGCGGCTTGATTCTTTAACGATGCGCATGAAATTCCACTAAATAAGTGCAGTTATACGTGAACAAAGACTGGTTGAAACCCAATAATATAGCGGAAATTCTTGCATCCACACTTAATCTTCGGAGAGACCATGCGTGTCGTCATTTTGGGCAGCGGCGTTATCGGCGTGACCACGGCTTACTACCTGGCCAAGGCCGGCCACGATGTCACCGTGCTCGACCGCCAGCCCGGTCCCGCGCTCGAAACGAGCTTCGCCAACGCCGGCCAGATTTCGCCCGGCTACGCCTCGCCATGGGCCGCGCCCGGGATTCCCCTGAAGGCGATGAAATGGATGCTGCAGCGCCACGCCCCGCTCTCGATCACGCCCGACGGCACCACCTTCCAGCTCAAGTGGATGTGGGACATGCTGCGCAACTGCACCGCCGACCGCTACGCGGTAAACAAGGAACGCATGGTGCGCCTCGCCGAGTACAGTCGCGACTGCTTCAAGACCCTGCGCGAAGAAGCCGGCATCCGCTACGAAAGCCGGCAGCAAGGCACCATGCAACTGTTCCGCACCGAACAACAGTTTGCCAGCGCGGAAAAAGACATCAAGGTGCTGCGCGATTCGGGCGTGCCGTACGAGCTGCTCACGCGCGACCAGCTGGGCCAGGCCGAGCCGGCGCTGGCGCTGGTCAAGGACAAGCTGGTCGGCGCGCTGCGCCTGCCTAATGACGAGACCGGCGACTGCCATCTGTTCACCACGCGCCTGGCCGGCATGGCCGAAGCGCTGGGTGTGCGCTTTCGCTACAACGTCGCGATCGACCGCCTGGCGGTGAGCGGCAACGCGATCGCCGGCGTGCATTGCGGCGACGAGCTGGTACATGGCGACGCCTACGTGGTCGCGCTAGGCGCGCACTCGACGGCGTTATTGACATCGATCGTCGACATTCCCGTGTACCCGATGAAAGGTTACTCGATCACCGTGCCGATCACCGACGCCAGCAAGGCGCCGGTCTCGACCATCCTGGACGAGAGCTACAAGATTGCCGTGACCCGTTTCGAGGACCGCATCCGGGTGGGCGGCATGGCCGAGATTGCCGGCTTCGACCAGCGGCTCAACCCGCGCCGCCGCGCCACGCTCGAGATGGTGGTGGGCGACCTGTTCCCTGGGGCCGGCGACAGCGCGCGGGCCACGTTCTGGACCGGACTGCGCCCGATGACGCCGGATGGCACCCCGATCGTCGGTCGCACCGCGCTGGGCAACCTGTTCCTCAACACAGGGCACGGCACCCTGGGCTGGACCATGTCGTGCGGCTCGGCGCAGCTGCTGGCCGACCTGATGTCGGCCAAGCGCCCGGCGATCCGCTTCGACGACCTGTCGGCCGGTCGCTACCACGGCCGCGGCGGCGGCGACGCCCGCCTCGACCTCGCCAACGCCTGACACCAAAACTCCTACCCCCGCACCAAACCCGCCTACAACCGGGGTCAGAGCTTTAATTAGCAACAAAAACGTTGCTAATTAAAGCTCTGACCCCGGTTGTAGGTATTTTGACGGCCGGGTAGGAAATGGACGTTGTAAAAGGTGGACAGCGCTGATGAAAGAAGTTGGCGGATGAGAATTCATGTTACTCTTTGGCTACTGTTCGTGCATCGATACATCTCCGATGCACCGTGATTCAGCGCCAGCACCCAGACTGACCGTCCATCGCATGCCTTGGACGCTCGTGCGGAGCGAAAACTTCTTTCATCCCGACCGCGCCGCCGTTGCGTGCGCACGGTCCTCGTCCAAGGAAACCATATGAAAAAGACTCTCTCATGGGTATTCGCCGCCGCTGCCCTGACCGTCGCCGGCAGTGTCTGCGCCAGCACGATCACGATCGAATCGGCTTCCGCCACGCCATCGGGCATGCTGTCCGACGCCGGCGCCTACCAGAGCGCCGTCAACGCTTCGCTCAAGGGCGCGGCCTACAGCAAGACCAGCGTCGAGTCGTACAACAACATCACCCACGCCAGCCTGTTCGGCGGGAGCAGTAATTTTGCGCTGAAGTCGACCATCAATTTCGGCGTCACGCAAGCGAACGCCGGCCTCTGGCAGTTCCGCGCAGGCGTCGATTTCGGCTACGGCGGCGCGCTGTTCCTCAACGATGTGGCGCTCGACGTGAAAAGCCATGATATGTGGTGGGCCGGCCAGTACAACAATGCATCGCAGTACTTCAACGCGGCAGTCAATCTGGGCGCGGGCAACCATACCCTGACCATCTATGGCTTCGAGGGCTGCTGCGACGGCGGCCAGCAGGCGCAGTTCATGGCGCCCGCCGGCACGTTCGTCAGCTTCAGCAATGCGGATCAGCTGGTCAGCGCCGTCCCGGAGCCGGAAACCTATGCCATGTTCCTGACCGGCATGGCGATGCTGGGCTTTCTGGCGCAGCGCCGCCAGCGCCCGGCCAGCGTCAACGCTTGAAACATGCCGGGGCAGGCCGCGCCACGCCGGCCTGCCCTCGTCATTCCACCGTGATCGGCAGGTCGCGTCCGCTCTGCGCTTGGTTGCCGACATAGTCGGCGGCGAAGATGCGGATCAGGTAGTCGCCCGGCGCCAGCGCGGCCGGGTCCCAGCCGCCGGTTTTGGCCACGCCGTCGCGCACGGTGTTGGTCACCACGTACAGGAAACGCGTCGTCGCGCTGCCATACACGGTGATGCCGCTGTTGTCGGCGTACGCCAGCTTGACGCTTTCCGGGTCCGGCGGCAGCTTGTTAAATTCGATATTAACCAGCGGCGCGGCGAAGCCGGCCAGCGGCGTGCCATCGGCCTGCAAGACCTGGTAACCCACCTTGTACAAACCGAGCTTGCGGCGCGCGGCGTTGCCGTCGGCCTGGTCGTAGGCGTCGACCACGATCCCCAGCGGCCCGGCGCCGCGCGCCACCATCACGCGCTTGCCCGGCTTGCGCACCAGCGCCGTGCCGGCCGCGTCGACCAACTGGATCTTGTCGATGCGCGGCGCCACCTGGTCGGTAAAGCCGGTAAACGGCAGCACCAGCGGATTGGCTTCCACCCCGCCCGGCTGGTACACCAGGTGTACGTGGTACATGCGGTTGACCGTGCCCAGCGCGTCGCCGACGTGAAAGCGCGTGCCGCGCCGCACGCGCATGCGCGCCGGCTTGCCTTTCTCGTTATTGAGCATGATGAAGCGCGCCGGATCGAGCGGCGCATCCTTGCCGGTGCGCCCGACCCGCATGTGGATGTAGGCCATGCCGTCGATGCTCATGCCTTCGCCCACTTCCCCGAAGGCCCAGTTGGCCACGGGGCTGCTGACCTTTTCGTCGGCTACCGCCAGCACCGGCACGCCCATGTCGGCCTGCACGTCGAGACCGCTGTGGAAGTGGTGGCGGCTTTCGCCGTTGTAGCTGCCGCGTACTTCGCCGATGGTGCCGACCACTTCGTGGCGCTGGTCTTGCGGCTTGAACGGCCACGGAAACCGCGCGGCCGCTGCCGGCGCCGGCCCGGATGCGAGTACGCCAGGCGGCGCAGCGGCCGGCGCGGCGGTGGCGACCAGCGGCGCCGCCTTGGGCGCCAGCACCGCGCTGGCGCCGTCGCGCCGCGGCGAGACCCGATGCACGGTGCGCCTGACGGCGTCGCTGACATACAGCCCGCCCGCGCGGTCGAGCGCGATGGCACTGGGGCGGCTCAGGCGCAGCGCCCGATCGTCACCGACCTCGATGTCGACGCCGATGCCGGTCAGGCCTTGCAAGAGGCCGTCGGGAGTCACTTGCAGGATGCGCCCGCGCCAGATGTCGCCCACGTACAGGAAGCCGTCATGCGTGAGCGCCAGCGCGACCGGGCGCCGCAGCAGCGGTTTTTCGGCGTCTTCCGGCGCCTTCGCCAGGGTGCTGACCTGCCCGTCCGGGGTCAGCTTGCGCACCGCGCCATTGCTGGTGTCGGCCACGTACAGCGTGCCTTTGGCGTCGACCACGACCGAGGTGGGCGTGTCGAACCGGGCGCCGGCGAACGGCCCGTCCACGTAGCCGGGCGCGCCGCCGGCCAGCGTCGTGACCATGCCGTCCGGTGCGATCGCGCGGATGCGGTCGTTGTAGGTGTCGGCCACGTACACCACGCCGGCTTGGTCGACCGCCACGCCAACCGGGCCGTTGAAGATGGCGACGTCCGCCTTGCCGTCCAGGTAGCCGGCCACGCCGCCGCCGGCGAGGGTGCTGACCGCGCCTTGCGGGGTGACTTTGCGGATCGCGTTGTTGCCGGTATCGGCGACGTACAGGTTGCCGGCGCCGTCGATGGCCAGGCCGGACGGGGTGTGGAACGCGGCCGTCGCGCCGCTGCCGTCGGCAAAGCCTTCCTTGCCGCCGGCCAGGGTGGAGACCACGCCCCCGGGCGTGATTTTGCGGATGCGGTTGTTCTCGCCGGCGTCGGCCACGAACAGGTTGCCGTCGCGGTCAACCACCATGCCGAAGGGGTCGGAAAAGCGCGCCTGCGCCGCGCCGCCATCGGCAAAGCCGGCGCTGCCGTTGCCGGCCACGGTGCCGATGCTCACCGGCCAGCCCAGCACGGTCGGCTGCGGCTTGATGCCGACCAAGGCCGCCACCCCGGCCACCGAGGGCGGCGCGCCGCGTTGCAGCGCGTACCAGGCGCCGCCCGCGCCAAGGGCGCCGATGGCCGCCGCGATCAGCAGCGGCTTCGTGTATTTTCCGTTCAAACTTGTCACCTGGCTGCGCATTATCAAAACACGCAGCTTACCGCATCATCAAGTACACTGGTTGCCGGCCGGATGAGCGGCAATTTCACGATCGGAGTTTTCATGATGAGCTCGACCCGGCTGGCGTGTACGCTGGCCCTGGCCGCCTGCCAGGCGGGAACCGCCCTGGCCGCCGGCGCGCCCCCGGCCACCCTGGAGCGCTTGCACGTGGCCAGCGCCCTGACCGCGCCCCAGTCCTTCACCTTCGGGGTGGAAGGGCCTGCCGTCGATGCCGCGGGTAATGTGTATGCGGCCAATTTTGCGCGTCAGCAAACCATCGGCAAGGTCAAGCCGAACGGCGAGGCCGAGGTGTTCGTGACCCTGCCCGGCGCCAGCGTGGCCAACGGCATCCGCTTCGGGCCGGATGGCGCCATGTACGTGGCCGATTACGTCGAACACACGATCTACCGGATCGATCCGGCCAGCGGCGCGATTGCCATCCACGCGCGCGAGAGCGCCATGAGCCAGCCGAACGACCTGGCCATCACGGCCGCCGGGGTCATCTATGCGAGCGACCCGGACTGGAAGAAAAACAGCGGGCGCGTATGGCGCATCGAGCGCGACGGCAAAGTGACGCTCGCGGCCGACCAGCTCGGCACCGCCAACGGCATCGACGTCAGCCCGGACGGACGCACCCTGTATGTGAATGAAAGCGTGCAGCGCGTGGTGTGGGCGTTCGCGATCGCGCCCGACGGCACGCTCGGCGGCAAGCGCCGCATCGCCAGCTTTGCCGATCACGGGCTCGACGGGATGCGGGTCGATGTCGACGGCAACCTGTACGTCACGCGGATCGGCAAGGGCACGGTGGTCAAGCTGTCGCCGGAAGGCCGCACCCTGGCCGAAATCGCCCTGCCCGGCAAGAAGCCGAGCAATATCAGCTTCGGCGGAGCGGACGGGCGCACAGCGTATGTGACCGAGGTGGAGCACGGACAGTTGCTGCAATTCCGGGTGGCGCGTCCGGGGCTGGAGTGGCAGCAACGCCAGGCCGGCGGCGCCAGGGCGGCGCAGTAAGCGCAGTAAACAAGGAACAAGGAACAAGGAACAAGGAACAAGGAACAAGGCGCCGGCAGGCTGCTAGCCTGAATGTTGCACAAACCACCGCCGCAGCGCCGCTTTTCCGATGCAGGACCTTTTCAACTTGAATCGGAATGTCGCGGGCGATAGCGTCCCTACCCAATTGAACGGGACAGTCAATGA
>NZ_WHJF01000175.1:0-7421 GCF_011682185.1 Massilia genomosp. 1 | reverse complement strand
CGTCAGAAAAACCATCGATATCGTCTTGGATGCGTCCTGCTGCTGGTGTCATATTCGATTCCATGTGGGTACCAACTTCCTTAATTAGAGTTATGAAGTTGTCTCACAACAGTTTGACACAGGGGGAATGCGCATCACCGCATAGCCGATCGTTACGGCGATGAAGTCGCCCTCAGCGACCTTGGGCATGCCGGAGGCCAAAATCAGTACGCCGACCATCTGCACCATCGTCCATAACCGGTAGATGGAGTCGTCGGTATCGTAGGCGCTGGCAAACCAGGTGAAGTTCATCCAAGCCCACCAGATGGCTGCAAAGCCTGTGCAATATGCAAGCATCCCCACCGCTAGATGGTGTTCGCCAACGGCATGGTGCAGTTGCGAGGAGACCGCCGCGACGGCAACGACAAACGTTAGGTCGAACAACAGTTCCAGCGGGGTGGAAACGCGGTTGGTTTCGTGAATGTCACGACCTACCATGCGGCGCAGAACACGCGTGTGGGCCACAGGTGATTGGACAGGTGAAGATGGTGAAGTCATCCGGGCTCTATGGCAGAAAACGGGTCGGAAGTAGTCGATTCCCACGGCAGGAGCCTGAGTATTACAACCGACCCGGCGCTAAGGCAGAACTGCGGCCGTAACAAGGCTACTGCAGTGCGCGCTGGCGTACTTGCGTCGCGGTTCAGGTCAGCAACGGGAACGCGACAGCACCCGCAGGACTCGCCCAGTTCTTAACCAATTCAGCCACTACCGCGCCTGTGCTTGTAAGGCGTACGCCAGCCCGCTCCATCCGACGCCAGGCCATTTCTTCGGCAATCGGATTCGACGAACCACAGGCGTCGCACACTACCTGCACGTTAAAGCCTTCCTGCAGCGCGCTGATGGCGGGCATGACCATGCAAATGTCCGTCGTGACGCCCGCCATCACAAAGTTGCGTTTGCCGGTGGCCCGGCATGCGTTGGCAAAGGCCTCATCGTCCCAGGCGTTGACCACACCTTGGCGTTGGATGCGCGCGGCAAACGCCTCGGGCAGTATGTCTTGCAGCTCGGGCATCAAGGGACCCTGGACGTTGACATTGGTCTCTTGGCTGGAGGTCAACACCACCGGCATGCCTGTGCCTTTGGCGAATTTGGCCAGAACGATCACATTGCGCTGCAGCAGCGCCAGCGGCGTTGTGGAAGCCCAGGTGTTGGTGCCGACCTGGTGGTCGATCAGGATCACGGCAGTGTCTTGGAGATTGAAGCTGTGCATGGTGTTGCCTTTTAAAGGTTGGGGTTTAACGAAGAGAAGTAAAAACAACTGACGGCGATTAACTTGGTCAACGCGCCCGACGCTTAAGCCACGGGCGCGTTGACATGCAAAACCATTTTCCCGCGCGCTTTGCCTGACTCGCCCAGGCGGTGGGCCAGCGCTGCGTCGGCCAAGGCAAACTCCTGCCCCACCAAAATACGCAAATGCCCTGAGTCCACCAGTGCTGCCAGCTGCGCCAACACCACGCCGCGTGGAGGCGTGAAGACAAAGGCCGCGCGCACGCCAGCAGCTGCGGCTCGCTCGGGCGATGGGGGCGTAGCCGTGGCAACTAGAAGACCGCCTTTTCGCAGCGTGGCCCATGAAGCCTCTTGCGTAGCGCCACCCAAGGTGTCCAGTACCACATCCAAGTTGCTCGCCAGTTGCTCAAAGCGCTGTGTGCGGTAGTCAATGACTTCGTCCGCGCCCAAGCTTTTGACCAAAGCCAAGTCGGTTGTGCCAGCCGTGGCGATGACGTAAGCGCCTTGCAGTTTGGCCAGTTGCACGGCCACACTGCCCAAGGCACCCGCACCGCCGTGCACCAGCACGCGCATGCCGCGCTCCAGCTTTGCAGTTTCCATCAGGGCCGTCCAAGCGGCCTGAGCGGGTGTCGGCATGGCAGCCGCAGCCGCAAAAGAGACCGTGCGGGGCTTGAGCGCCACTTGGGAGGCATTGACCGCCACGTAGTCGGCATAGCTGCCGCCACGGGCAAATTCGGCATAGAAAAAGACTTCGTCACCCGTCGCAAAGCCGCTGACCGCACTTCCTACGGCAGTGACCACACCTGCGGCGTCTGAGCCCAAAGCGAATGGGAACGTCTTAGGTATGCCGTGCGCCATGGCGCCGCTGCGCAGCTTCCAGTCAATCGGGTTGACACCGGCGGCGACCACGCGCACTAGTACATCGCCAGCGTCGCAGACCGGGACCGGTGCGTCTTCGAGTTGCATTTGACTGGCATCGCCGTAGGCGTGAATTCGAATGGCTTTCATATTATTGTCTTTCTGGAGTGGAGGCTGGTAATGGTCAAATAATAGACTTTTCCAAAAAAAAATAAATAGCAGTAAATGAATAATACTTTTCCATTTATGGGATACTGGGCAGATGGAAAATCTGTCTGCCTTGCACGACATGGCCTTGTTCGTTGAAGTGGCTCGTACTATGAGCTTTAGTCGCGCTAGCACCAAGCTCGGTGTGCCGGGTGCGACGTTGTCGCGGCGCATTGCTGCAATGGAACGCCATTTCGGCGTGCGCTTGCTAGACCGCAACACGCGCAAGGTAGCCCTCAGCGAAGCTGGGCAACGCTACTTCGAGCGCTGCGCCCACCTGGTGGACGAGGCACGGGCGGCGCAAGAGGCACTGTCCGACACCGTCAATCGCCCTATCGGCCATGTGCGCGTGTCTATGCCGGTCGATTTGGGGCTGACCTACATCGGTCCTTTATTGCCCGACTTTGCCCGCCAATACCCCGGCATCAGTTTGGATTTGGACCTATCGCCCCGTCATAGCAATCTCGTTACTGAGCATGTGGATTTGGCGATTCGTCTGGGTGAGGTCGTGGGCGATCAATTGGTGGTGCGACGCCTAGGGAGCCTCGAACACTTTCTTTTTGCTGCCCCAAGTTACTTGGCTCTGCACGGGCAGCCGCAGCAGCCCGCTGAACTGGTTGAACACACCTGCATCACAACCGGCAGTGCGCAGCAAGCTAGCAATTGGCACTTGCAGCGCGATGGGTGCGGTATGGATGTCCAGGTGCGCGGTCATTTCGGCATTAACAACCCTGGTTTGATCCGCCTGCTGGCAGAACGGGGTTTGGGTATTGCGGCTTTGTCACACAAACTGGCGCGCGAGGCCGTCAGCGCCGAGCGCCTAGTCCGCGTGCTACCCGATTGGTCTTTCAAGCCCGTCCCGGTAAGCGGCGTTATGGCCACGCGGATGCAGACTGCCAGTGTGCGGGTTTTGGTGGAGTTTTTGGCAGCGCGACTGTCGCTGGAGTGACCAAGGAGCACTGCGCGAACAGCGATGGACCATGTTGCCCGGGCGGTTGCCATCAGCGCTGGCGCCGCGCAACAAATCGACAAGCGTAACGAGGTGGCTTCGCCCCCAAGGGAGACCGGGACTTGAGTAGCATCCATGAGACTGCATATCCACGCTTTAAGCCCGACCTGACACAACGTGAGCTCGAAGACGTGTACGCGCCTAGTAACGATGACAGCAAATTCATTCGCCGTAACGCCAAGACGGCGGCTGCCAAGCTTTACCTCGCGCTGCTGCTCAAAACCGTCATGAGGCTGGGATACTTTCCGATGCTTCACGAGATTCCGGCACCTATCGTATCCTTCATTGGAAAAAAAATAGGCGTGGGCTCTATTCCGGCGCGCGATCTTCTTGAGGAAGAGAAGCGACATCACTCACGCGTAAGATGCATGGAATCGATTCGGGCTTACGTCAAGATCCGGCCTATTACCGGCGAGACCCACACCGCCATCTTAAGCGCCGCGACGGAGGCTGCCCAGACCAAACAAGAGCTGGCCGATATTATCAACGTCATCATCGAAGAACTGGTACGCCAGCGGTTCGAGCTACCGGCGTTCACCACGCTCAATCGAAAGGCCTTTGCGGTACGCAGCCAAGTCAACGACCGCTATTTCCGAACGCTTGCCAGCCCTCTGCCAGAGGCCGTCATTAATCGATTTGACGAGATGCTGACACCCGCCCCGGTCCGGGGGATGAGCGGATGGCAGCAGATGAAACAGGATCCCAAAAAGCCGACCAACACGGAAGTGCGGATATACCTTCAGCATCTGCAATGGCTCAAGAGCTGGTCGACCGAACTGCCTGCGGTTGCCCACATCCCCGTGGTAAAGCGCAGCCAGTATGTGCACGAGGCACGCGCCCTGGACGTAGCAGACATGAAGGCCTGGTGAGCGACAATTATCTTGGCCGGTAGACGACAACTATCTTGGCCGGTTTGTCACCTGAAACCGGCCCGGTGCGGAAGCGAGGTTTACAGTTGTTTCGTTCAGCATGTGGCTGAGGGAGATGACGAGTGGCCGGCAAACGCATTGGAGATCACCAAGTGGGAATTTACAAGAAACACAGGGCCAAACTCGGTCAGGAAGTTGCCGCAGCGAAGACGGGCATCAGCGTGCGCTCAGCGCGCCGGCTCGATGCCATCGAAGGACTGCCGTCGCAAAGGCCAGCACGTGCCTGGCGCACCCGCTCCGACCCCTTCGAGGCCGTCTGGCAGAGCGACATCGTACCGCTGCTCGACGCCACGCCGGCGCTGACCGCCACCACGCTGCTGGAGGAAATGCAGCGCCGCTATCCTGGGCAATACGACGTTGCGCTGCTGCGCACCTTGCAGCGCCGGGTACGCACGTGGAGCGCCAGTTACGGCAAGGAGCGCGAGGTGTACTTCGCGCAAGCTCATCCGCCGGGCCGCTTGGGCCTGTCCGATTTTACGCATGCCGCCGTGCTGCAGGTAACGATCGCCGGCGCCATGCTGCTGCATTTGCTGTATCAATTCGCTCTGGCGTATTCGGGTTGGCGCTACGTCGAGGTCGTGCTCGGGGGCGAAAGCTTCATGGCCTTGTCGTCCGGCGTACAGAACGCTGCCTGGATGATGGGCGGCGTCCCGGAGGAACACAGGACCGATAGTTTGGCTGCGGCCTTCAACAACAAGTCGGAACAGGAGCTGTTGACTCGCCGCTACGAGGCCCTGTGCAGCCACTACGGCATGCGGCCGAGCCGTAACAATCTTGGCGTGAGTCATGAGAACGGTTCGATAGAAGCCCGGCAAGGCACGCTCAAGCGAACGATGGAACAGGCACTGCTGTTGCGTGGCCACCGCGACTTCGCCGACCTCGATGCGTACCGTGTGTTCGTCGCTGAAGTGTTCGGTCGCCTCAACGCCCGTATTGCGTCCAAGTTCAACGAGGAGCGCGCCTTGCTGATAGCGCTGCCGGCACGGCGCAGCAGCGACTACGAGGAGGTTGACGCCCGTGTCACCAAGTACGGCACGATGACGGTCAGGAAGGTGCTGTACTCGGCGCCGTCGCGGCTGGTGGGACATCGCTTAAAGGTGCGGATTTTTAGCGACAAGCTGGAGTGCTGGCTGGGCAATGTCTGCGTGCTCGAATTGCGCCGTGGCCAACCCGATCCGGTCAGCGGACGGGGCAAGGTCGTCGACTACCGCCACCTGTTGCCGGCCCTTAAGCGCAAGCCCGGCGCACTGGCACGCTCTGTGTTGCGCGACGACCTGTTCCCGCGTACCGAGTACTTGCAGATGTGGGTGCATTTGAAGGATGCCCTGCCGGAGGCGCAAGCTTGCCGGCTCATGGTCGGCTTGCTGGACCTGGCGGGCAATGAGGGCTGCGAGGCGGCGTTGGCGCAGCGCCTGGCAGTGCTGCTCGTCAGTGGCGAGATGCCCGATCTTGATGAGCTCAGGCAGGAGATGGCGCCGCGACAAGCGCAGTGCCCGACTGTCACGGTGGTGCTGCCGTCGCTGGCCAGTTACGACTGCTTGCTGGAGGCCGCATGAGCGCGATCGCAGCACGTCTGCCATTGATCCTCAACGAGCTGCGCTTACCCACCATCAAGCGCCTGTGGGCCGACCTGGCGGCGCAGTCCAACAAAGAGGGCTGGCCCGCCGAGCGCTACCTCGCCGCCGTGATGGAGCATGAGCTTGCGGAACGTGAAACGCGGCGCCTGGAGCGGCATCGACTCGAGTCGCAACTGTTGCCGGGCAAGCTGCTGTCGAGCTTTGACTTCACCACGGTACCGTCTGTTTCGAAGGCCCATGTGACGGCCTTGATCGAGGGCGATGGCTGGATCGATCAGGGATCCAATTTGCTGCTGTTCGGGCCGCCTGGCGTGGGCAAGAGCCACCTCGTGTGCGCCATCGGCTATGGCCTGATCGACCGCGGTTACCGCGTGCACTTTACGCGCACCAGCGATCTGGTTCAGCGACTGCAGGTGGCTCGTCAGGAGATGCGCTTGCCTGCGGAAATCGCTAGGCTTGACCGCTTCGACCTGCTCATCCTTGATGATCTGAGCTATGTTCGGCGCGACCAAGCCGAGACGTCGGTCCTGTTCGAATTGATCGCTGCGCGGTATGAGCGGAAGAGTTTGGCATTGACCGCCAACCAGCCATTCTCGGGCTGGGACCAGGTGTTTCCGGAGCCCGCTATGACGTTGGCGGCAGTGGACCGACTCGTGCACCACTCGACTATCTTCGAGCTCAATGTGGAGAGCTATCGCCGGCGAACAGCAGCGACCGCCAACACTACCGCTGGCAAGAAATTGAAGGAAAAGACGGATTAACAACAACTCGCTTCACCGGCCAAGATAATTGACGCCGACCGGCCAAGATAGTTGACGCCAACCAAAGGCCCTGAAAAAAGATAAGCGCTATGCGCTGATGGTATTGCTATTCCATGCACAGTTGAGCAAGTCGCTCGATGACGCGATCGAGATGTTCATCCGAAAGCTGCGCAAAATTCACAACGGCGCCGAAGAGCAGTTGCGGCAGTATTATCTGGAGCACCAGAAACGGGCGGAGAAACTGATCATCCAGCTGCGTGACGTCTTGGAGGCTTTTGTGGAAGGTGAAACGGACGCGGACAGGGGCGCGCGTATCGCCGCGGCCTTCCAGGATGAGCCAGGCAACCTGCTGATCGAATGCGACGAACACATTGCTTACGCCGGCAATAACTACTTGCCGTTCATGTTGGCGCCTTATCAGGCGCAACGGCCGCTGCTTCTCAACTGCCTGAGCCTGCTTAATCTGGAATCGACGTCGGCCGACCGATCCCTCATTGACGCGATCCATTTCGTGCTGGCGCACCGACAAAGCCACCGCGATTGTCTGTCGATCGCCGGGACCAACCTGAGCTTGAAATGGATTCCGGAAAAATGGCGCAGACTTGTCACTGGACAGCGCTCCGGAACTGTCACGGAGGTAAGCCGAAAATATTTTGAGCTATGCGTGCTCACCGAAGCGATGCAGGAGCGGTTCTGTCGCATTAGCGAACGTCGACGGGGCAATCATGTAAACTGCGGCGCCCGAACCCAGGACGAATCGACATGCTCAACTTCAAAGGGATGCGCTTTCCGATCGACGTTATCCTGGTCTGCA